>NZ_JAAHHG010000407.1 GCF_010692555.1 Okeania sp. SIO3B5
GAAGATGAGGGGATAGTGGAACAGTGAAATTTGCCAAAATTTGCCGATTTTTCAGCAAAGTACGCGTCTTTAGGCTCTAAGAGAATATTTGGTTCAACGTCGCTTAAAAGCCTTCATCCCCGTGTCTCCGTGTCTCCGTGTCCCCGTGTCTATCGAGAATGAAACAGCCCTGCCTCCTGGGAGGGGTTAGGGGTGGGTTCCCTACTCCCCTACTCCCCTACTCCCCTACTCCCCCGCTCCCCTACTATCTTAATTATAAGTATTCAACCGGACATGATATTAGTCGATTGGATATGGCGAGGAAACCCGCTCTTATCAGAGCCACTCCGCTTTATATGTTGCGGAGCAAAACGCCATCCCACCCTACGGGAAGCTCCGCTTTTTCCTAGGTCATGCTCCGCAAACATGTTGCGTAGCAAAACGACCGCTTTTTCATCCCCTTGAAAGGGGAGGATACCTTATTTTTTGGTCAATAATAAATTTCCCATGGTATCAATATATATTAAATTAAGTACAAGACAAAAATTCTAAAAGTTTGATAGAAAAGGGTTGTGAAGTTCTCTTAGTTCTATTTAACCAATCTAGTCTTTGGCTATCACGCATAATTGTAATGCCTTCGTAACAGTTCTAGCCAATAATCAATTTTGACTGACTGTTCACAGGTGGGCTGAATTTTGTAGCAATGAGTAATTATCATAATTTTTATACTACAGCAACTAAAACACATATAATACTTACGCACTGATTATAGATATAGGGTTTTGGTGTGTTACGCTGCCGCTAACACACCCTACTGGACTGTTTCATCTTAAATGTTGCATTAGAAAATGGGGTGATGGGGGGATGGGGTGATGGGGGGATGGGGTGACGAAAAAAAGCTAATGCACTATTTTAGGTGAAACAATCCACTACTGGCGTGACACACCTTAAATGGTGTATTAGAAAAAAATGGTCAAACCTTGCCTAAATCCGAATTATCGGAAAAAATCTAATCCACAGTTTTAGCTGTGTCACGCCACTACCAATAGTCTACTATATATGGTGATTATGGGTAATATCATGCCCGGATAATAGCGTGAGAAAAAAACCTTCTCCCTTTGAACCAATATTCCCTTCTGCCTTCTGCCTTCTGCCTTCTGCCTTATCTAAATAAGCTATTCCAAAGTAACCAAAATACACAATAATAACGCTTCTGTCCATTCAACCACAGCACCATAAGTATCCCCAGTATGACCGCCCAAACGATAGTTAAACCAAGCACCTGTCAACAGAGCGATCGCTATTCCTCCTATTGCCATCCCAGAAGCTACTAACCAACTTTCAGGGTTTAATAAAATTTGGATTCCACTGATACTCAGCAATAAAAGTAGACTTTGGAGGAAATCCCAAATCGAATATTTTGCCTCCTTGTGAAATGCTCCTTTTCCAGTAGGTTTAAGATAGGGGTAACGAGCGATCGCTACTAACTGTCCCCATCTCCCCCAACCTGCTACTCCCATTAATATTAAAAAGCGGTCGCTATCTAAATCTGTTAAAGCTGTAATTTTTAGCAACAATAGAGCGATCGCCGCCATTGCTCCAAAAGCTCCCGTAGCACTATCACTCATTACTTCCAATCTTCGTTTTTGGTCTGGCACTGCCAACCCATCAGCAGTATCCATCACCCCATCCAAATGTAAACCACCAGTTAAGGCAATTCCAGATATAATTGCTACAGCAGACCTAGTGAGTATAGGCATTCCTAAAACTTGTAATCCAAGATCTATTAGCCCAAGGATACCCCCCACCATCAATCCTATCAAAGGAGCGAAACGAGCAATACCATTAAAATCCAAGTTCCAAGTATGGGGAATTGGTAAGCAGGTATAAAATGCAATTCCAGCACTGAGCTTTATCAGAGTTTTCCTAGTTACTTGGAGCAATATTTTTTACCACCCAATATTTTTTTAACTTGGCTTTTTCTCGTTGACTATATTATCAAAAAAAATAATATTTGCTGCATTTGTTTCAAATCAAATTAACTAAGAATAGAAGAGTAGACAAAACTAATTTTGTATGATAAAAAGTTAGTATACAGTATATTCATGTATAGACTTAAAAGATTTCAAGGATACATAGTTAAATATACATAGTATGAAATGTATAAAAAATTCAAACTATAGATGAAAATTATGAAACTCTTGCCCTAGATGAGCTGTTGTTAGCACCAACCGCCAGAAGCCCCGCTCTATATCCTTCCGGATTAGCGACGGGGCGAATGGTGGGCAAAATGCTGGTAAAATGAATGATATAGGTAAAGTTATTTCAAGAGCTAACTGCCGCCTACAAAATGAACCTAGACAACTGAAGGTACAGGGTTTTACAAGGAATTGTGCATTCAAAGTACAGCTTGATTGTATGTAAAACTTTCACCGAACGTAGTAGACTGACACATCTAAAACTGTGCATTAGCTTTTAACTTGAACAGGACTTACTTTTGAATGCATGACTTTTGACTTTTGAATTGAATCTAATGCACCATTTAAGGTGTGTCAGTCCAGTAGGTAGAGCGAGAAATCAATATCTACTCCTTCTGCGGTGGGGCAGCACGGGGAAGTAAAACCAAAGTTTCTCCTGCACAGACGCTTCGCAAACGTGAAATGTCCGACGGGTTGCCGGGAGTCAACGAGAAGCCCGCGCTATAGCTCGCAAGAGTTTAGCCACGGGAGCTGTCACATAAATCGTTTCCTTTTCCATGAAATTTTGTGCATATTTCAAGCTGGATTTCCATATTATTGGTTCATACTCCAAGAAACTATGCCAGAATTGGAACAAGAATAGCACTATCTAAAATAACTCAGAACAAAAAAATGTTCTGATAAATTTCTATCAAATTCAGAGGCTTTTGCTATATGAGTTCTAATAATTTTGACCAGAGAGTATCTGCTCCTTGCATAATTGACAGTGGCATAGTTGTCAATAAACGTGATATGCAAAGACTATTGATCGATTTAGGTAGAGTCCGCTATATCCATACTCAAGATGGCCAAATTCAGAGCCGGGGTGAAGGATACATACTAGAAGTATTTGCGGATTGTCAACGGTCAACTTTAGTTGCTAATCATTCAATATACTTAAATGTACTTAGTTTTGATTACTTAGAGCTTGGACAATCGTCAAAAAAAGAAACACACTTTGATTTAATTACCGAAGGACGTCAGTTAAGACTAACTCCTCTGTCAAACCCTCTCACAGAACAAGCTCACAAAAATATCAATGCTGCAGCTTTTGACGCAGTAATGGATCAAGTTTTATCGTCTAATTGGGATATGCAGTTTGATGATGATGATTGCCCCTTTTAAGCAGAAAGGATAAAAAATAGGGGTAAAAACAGAAGCTGGAATTTTACCTAAATATACTTTTTTTCAAATTTTTTAGTGGTAAATGGCAAAGCTTATGTTATAGTGAAACTTTATATTAGGTGAAGTTCCCGCAGATTTTAAGCCTGTAGACGAAGATAAGTTACAGTCTATGAGGTATTAGTTTTCAATGTTTGCGCATCATTGCCTTAGCAAAGCAGAAAGCTTATCCCCAAAGCTCAAAGCTAGGTTTGGGTAAGTTTAGATAAGTTCAGCAGAACGAAATTAGGCAGAGCAAATAAATTGTTCTTAGTTTAGAGAAAACAGTTAGAATTTTTTAATTGCTAATACCTAACTATCATGTCCCAAAACTTTTCCTTTCATTATCAGGCTTTTTGTAGCAACACAAAAGCTCGTGCAGGTGTTTTTTTGACTCCTCATGGTAGTGTAGATACGCCTAGATTTATGCCTGTGGGGACTTTAGCAACTGTTAAAACTCTCACACCTGCTCAGTTAGAGAAAGCTGGTGCGCAGATGGTATTGGCAAATACTTATCATCTTCACTTACAGCCTGGAGAAAGTATTATAGCTGGTGCTGGTGGGCTACATAAATTTATGGCATGGAATGGGCCAATCTTAACTGATTCTGGCGGCTTCCAAGTATTTAGTTTAGGAGAAATCAGAACTATCAGCGAAACAGGCGTTCAATTTCGCTCGCCTCGTGATGGTAGTATTATTGATATAACTCCAGAGCGTTCGATCCAAATTCAGAATGAATTAGGAGCTGATGTGATTATGGCTTTTGATGAATGCCCCCCTTACCCAGCGAGTAGGGAAGAGGTGGAGTTGGCAACAAATCGTACTTATCGATGGTTGAAGCGTTGCGTTGAGGCTCATCAGCGTCAGGATCAGGCTCTCTTTGGTATTGTTCAAGGTGGCGTTTATCCCGATCTGCGTTCTGTAGCAGCAAGGCAGTTAGTAGATTTGGATTTGCCAGGTTATGCTATTGGTGGGGTAAGTGTGGGAGAGCCTGGCGAGCTAATAGATGATATAGTCAAAGTCACAGCTCCTTTATTGCCAGAAGATAAGCCTCGTTATTTGATGGGGGTTGGTACTTACCGAGAAATGGTACGAGCGATCGCTTCTGGCATAGATTTATTTGATTGTGTAATTCCAACTCGTTTAGGACGACATGGGGTAGCTTTGGTTAAAGGAGAGAGGTGGAATTTGAAAAATGCTAAGTTTCGAGAAGATTATACTCCTCTTGATGAGTCTTGCCCTTGTTATTGTTGTCAAAATTTTAGTCGAGCTTATCTGGCTCATTTAGTAAGAGCTAAGGAGTCTTTAGGTTACACCCTATTGTCTCTTCATAATGTTACAGAATTAATTCGCTTTACCCAACGTATTCGAGATGCTATTTTGGGCGATCGCTTTACTCAGGAATTTGCTGGTTGGCTTTGAAAAACAATTAATAATTAATAATTAATAATTATTAGGGTTTGCTGAAAAAGTTTGATACTCAGGGGAAAGGTATTAGAATTTTGAGACGAAAAGATCTACAAATCTTGCACTTTTTCAGCATAAAAAAAACCTGGAAACCCTTAGTAGTTATCAATAATAGAGAAAAAGAGTATGTGGAAGCGCGATCGCATAACGTACCCAAATCATCAAAAGTAAAATGATGTCTAATAGACATCTCCAATAATAAAAAATAAAATCAATTATCGCACAAAAATTATTAATCCTTTCCCCCTACTCCCTACTCCCTACTCCCTACTCCCTCTTTTCTGGAGATGTCTAATATTGATATTTTAACATATTTTCTGTATAATCTACTGGCTTTAGTTTTCCTAGGTCATGCTACACAAACATCCTGATGCTCCCTGATCGGAGAGCGCAGGTATTGAAATTAGATAAAACTTTAAAATTAAATGAAAACTGTTGTAATTACTGGAATTTCAGGCACTTTGGGTAGTGCGATGGGTAAAGCTTATAAGTCACGGGGATGGCGGGTTGTTGGTGTGACTCGTCAATCCAGTTTAGAGGGAGATTTTTTTGATGAGTTATGTGTTTCTCCCCAAGAAACTATTGAGGATGCCAGAAAACTATTTGAGTATGACCCGGATGTGGTGATTTTGAATGCTGGTCAAATTGAGACAGAAGTAGGAAAGGGTGGAATTCCCATAGTTGAGTTGGTGGAGTCGATGAACCGGGTGAACTATACTTGGCCTGCAGTAGTTGGTGCTGAGGCAGCCAAGTTACCCAGGAGTAGACCTTTGGATGTGATTGCCATTGGGTCAATTGCTGATGGGAGTCCTTCTTGTTTCGGACCTGTCTATCATTCTGGCAAAATTGCCTTGCATTATTATTGGTCTGGTGTCGGGCCAATTGTTTATCATTCCAGTAAAAATATGATTCGCCTGCGGTTGTATCGTCCTGGTGCTATTTCTGGTAAGTTTGCTTGGGCACCAGTGAATCGTTTGAATGATAAGGCTTATAAGATTCGGGCTAATCGAGTTAATTCTGCTCCCTCTGGGGATAAGGTTGCTGAGAAAATTGTTAATTGGATTGAGAATAGTAAGGAATGGGTGGGGACTTATGATGAGCCTTTGGGATTTAAGATTTTTAAGTATTTGTTTGCTTTATTCCCCAACTTTTTCTACAGATTACAATTGTATGGTTGGCCGAAAGGGAGTAAGTTTGTTTGATTTTGAAATAGTTAGGAGTTAGAAAGATTGAGACAGCGGGTGGAGGATAATTCTCACCCCTTCAACTCCTGGGTAATAAAAGTATGAATCTGAGTCATATCATGTCCGGTAGCATCGGTATTGTATAGCAAGAGTAGGGAACACCGGATCTGGGAACAGGGAACAGTCAGGAATACCTAAGAGCAAGAAAAAAACTTAAACTTCCTGTAGATATTCACCTTTGGGTTTACACGCTCCGATACCAGCGGACATGATATCAGTTTTTGAAGAGAGCGGGGGAGTTGGATGATACAGCGAATTCCACCAGGCGTGAGGTACACCCGTCGCGGGCAAGATGCCTGCACTAGGAACGTTTAATTGTTAATGTTTGTACTTCATATACCTGGAATCTGCTGTATGATACTTCACTCCCTATATATTTAGCAGTTTTACTTGTTGATTAGCTAGGCAGTTTTCCAAATCTACTATAGTTGCTAAATCAAAAATTTCTTCACCTAAAACATATAATATCATGTCCGTTTGAACAGTTGTCATTACGAACGTAGCGATAGCGGAGTGAAGTAATCGCAAAGTACTGTGATTGCTTCGCTTCACTTCGTTCCGCTCGCAATGACATATCGTAACTGATTTACCGAACATGATATAATTTTTCCAAAGATAACAGTATAAATATTTTAAATTTTCCCAAAAATCTCCTCTTATATTGCTATATCTATAAATGAATATTTATAGCAATTGAAGGAAAGGTACGGAAGTCAGAAGTCAAAAGCGAGTGCTAATTGGCGAGGTTTACTTAGAATGTAAAACGCACTCAAAACAGTTAGAAGTTATATCATGTCCGGATAATTAGTTATAAAAAAACTTTCTCCTTCAACTCCAGTTCTTCTTCTTTCTTCCCTCTTTACTCCTGACTCCTGAGGACTGACTCCTGACTCCTCCGTAGTTATTTATTTATCACTGTTCAACCGGACATGATATTAGAAGTGAAAGTTGATAGACTTAAAGTATTGACGCTGGCAATAATTTCAGCTTATTATTCTACATCATAAGTTACTGACTATTTGTGACATTCTTAGAGTTAATTGGTATTAGAAAACTAAACATCTTCTTTCTTCTTTTCTAGAAAATTAATCCCCCAGATAACTAAACATCTTCTTCCTTCTTCCTTCTTGCTTCTTCCTTCTTACCTATAAAAAAATGATTTCTCTCAAATTTGAAAAGAAAAATTTATCTCAAATCTTAATCATATTACTAATTATTGCCATAACTTTAGGCATCGGGTTCCGTTTTTTCAACCTCGATAAAAAAGTCTATTGGCATGATGAAGTATATACTTCTTTACGAGCATCAGGTTTTAAGATGGCTGACCTTGGCCAAGAATTTATTGACCAAATTATTCCTGCTCAAAAACTGCAAAAATATCAAGAAATTAAACCAGAAAGTACCTTCAAAGACACTCTTGAATCTCTGATAATTGAAAACCCCCATCATTCTCCTTTATATTATTTGATGGCTCGGTTTTGGATGAAACAATTTGGTGCTTCTATAAAAGCATCTCGTAGTTTGCCCGCATTAATCAGTTTATTATCTTTGCCTTTAATATATATTCTGGCTTGGCAACTTTTTAATTCCCATTTAAACGCTTTACTAGCAACTACATTTTTAGCTTTATCACCCTTTGAAATTTTGCTTGCTCAAACAGCCAGACAATATAGTTTAGTTACTTTAATTATTTCTAGTAGTAGCATTTTATTGTTGAAATCTCTGCATTATTCAAATTGGAAGAATTGGGGATTATATAGTGTAGTTTGTGCTGTTGGTTTATATACCCATTTGTTTTTTTGTTTAACGATGATAGCTCAAGGAGTATTTGTTCTTAGTAATTCGTTTCTCTCAAATGATATAGATAAAATTTCCTATCACAAAAAATCTAACTCCTCAAAAATTAAACTTTTAATTCAAACACTACCTTGGAAATTTTTCATTGCTGTATTAGCAATAATAATTCTCTACATTCCTTGGATATTTGTAATAATAAATAATCTGCAAAGAGCTTATGATGCTACAAATTGGGCAAGAGTATCAGTAGGCTTCAATTTTTTAGTAAAAAAGTGGATTTTGAGTTTTTCTTCTTTGTTTATTGACCTAGATTTTGGCTTTGACAATATTGCTACATATTTACTGAGATTGCCATTTTTAATCATTATTGGTTTGGGGGTTTATACAGTTTGTCGTTATTGCAGTCGCTCCACAAAATTATTTATTCTGACTTCGATTTTTGTACCTTTCATAATATTAGTAATACCTGATTTGTTATGGGGTGGAAAACGCTCTGGGGTCACTCGTTATCTGATTTCCTGCTTTCCAGCAATATATTTATCCGTTGCTTATTTATTCTCAAGGTATTTAGGTAAGGATAATGTTTCGCATCAGTTAGGCGATCGCCTCTTTTTGTTTAGTAAGGAAAAATTATGGCGAGTAGTTTTGGTAATATTATTGACAGCAAGTATTTTATCCTGTGGTATCAGCACTGTTTCTGATACTT
Organism: Okeania sp. SIO3B5; assembly: GCF_010692555.1. Classification (GTDB taxonomy): domain Bacteria; phylum Cyanobacteriota; class Cyanobacteriia; order Cyanobacteriales; family Microcoleaceae; genus Okeania. The sequence goes on from NZ_JAAHHG010000407.1 coordinate 8,592, forward strand.
GGTGGAATAAAACCCCTAGTTATTTTAATGCTGAGGTAGCAAAAAAAATTAATGCTAGTGACTACCCACTATTATTGAGCGATATAGGTGATGATTATACAAATATTGGAAATATGATTTCACTCAGCTATCTATTAGATGATAATGTACAGTTGTTGTTGAGTCAACTGCCAAATTTGGAGATGGTTACAGGTGAGTCTGAGATTTTTGTGTTTCGTCCTTCTAGGAAACTGCGATCGGCGATGAAAGCAAAGCAGTGGGAATTAAAATCTGCAGTTTCCGGGCAACTTTGGCGAGTCGATGTTTCAAATTGATGATAAAAATGCTATATTGAGATTAATACTTGAAAAAAACAGGAGTTAAATTATGTCTAATTATACAGAAAATCCTAGTTATGTTACTCCACTTTGATATAATAAAAATTGTTCTTAATTCATTAGACATCTCCAAGAATAAAAAATAAAATCAATTATCCCACATAAATTCTCAATTCTTCCCCTCCTGGGAGGCAGGGCTGTTTCAAAGTCAAATAAATAATCGATATGATTGAGAATTGAGGGCAACATTACCGGAATTTGGGGAAAAGTTAGGAAAAAGGGCGATTTTTCGGGGTGGAGGTAGGGAAAAGCTCCCAAAGAATCTAGGTCTGATCAACGGAATTTCTGAAAAATCCATTTTTTCACCAAAATTATTGATCGATAAATTTGGGGAAAATCCAATGGTATTG
>NZ_JAAHHG010000408.1 GCF_010692555.1 Okeania sp. SIO3B5
TCTGAATAAATGAACCTGAGATTTGAGAATCTGAACCATCCCATTTTTCTATGTAACGGGCAAAGTTAGGTAAACCACCGTTTGGCTCTGGTGGGTTAGAGCGTGGTGGTGCGTCTCCACTACCGACTACTAGATTAAAGGTGGAGTCGGAAGCTTCTTGGAGCCATTTTTGATTGCCTGCTGTTGTACCTTGTGGGGTAAAACCACCTGCAGGAGTCCCTGTTGGATTCTGGAATTGTATTACGGGAACTAATAATGGTTGGTCTGTTAAAGGTGCTAATGAACCATCTAACGCGCCTCCACCTAATTCTTCATTGGCAATATATAGGGTACTAGCTCCATTGTAACTAGCGCTTCCTACTGTACCTGTTCTAAACCACAAAGAAGTATTTGATGTCTTTGTTGGAGTAGTGCCAGAGTATTGATTGATGATATCAGTTGTGTTAGCAAGTCCCAAAGGAACAGGAGGAGTACCTGCTGCAAGCACAGTATCAGCATTACTGTCATCAACCAGTTGACCAGCAGGATTCCGCCTGAACGCAACACGACGAGGATACCTTCTAATCTCATTTGAATTCCAGGAGGGAACTATATTTGCATTAGTGGCAGGTTCTTCTGTTGTGCCTGCTATATGTGCTTCATCAGGAACAGGATCACCAGTAGGATCATCACGATCGTAAACGTCCGTTCCCAAAGTAATATCTGTATTTGAAGCTCGAATCACAGCAAGCGCTCCACTCCAGTTTAACCCAACAAACCAATCAGCGGGTTGACACTCTGAAACAGGCAATTTCATGCAAGTTTCCATCAAATAAACTGGAAAGTTAGCACGTCGTTGTACTGGAGTAATAAAACTACTGAAATAGGAACTAAATTCACTGTCAGCATTATTGCCTGAAGAATATTGGATTACACCGCCAACTGCATCTGTAAAGCTACCACCATCAATTGCTGCACCACCTCCTGTACCACTGAGAGTATCAAAATCATCTGGATAGCCATTATTATTTCGATACCACTCGAAACTGGTGACAAAGTTATTCTCATAGAAACCATTTTTCAAGCGCTTCAGTTGATGTGCAGCAGCAGCAGTTACGTCAGACTCTTTCACAGTACCATTGTACTCACCATCACCATTTAGGTCTAACCTGAAATCCTCCTCATTAAGATCAATATCTGTGGTAGTATCACCATCAAATTCAAGAAATCCCTTACCTCCTAGACTAGGGTTGTTAGCAATATTTGAATTATTCCGCAAATCATAATCTCCCTCTGTTCGGAACCCTGGACGGAAGTCATGAGAAAGCAAAGTCACCGCATCAGAAATTACCGATGCAGGCCGCCATAAATCACCAGGGTTGCAGTCTGCAAGACCATTACGTTTTTCAAACCTGGGGTCGCCATTGCGACAGGCAAATTGAGCTTCCAGGGTATTGCGGTTATAAAAATTGCCCCAATCTTCTGTGATATTCTCGGTAAACTCTTCTAGATTATTGCTGCTAGGAGTTTGGTGCAGATTAAAACCTGCTGCATCAGCTTGTACATATACTGGCAAATTACTCGCTAAAATAATTCCCCTCTCAGCCTCCTTACCATCATAATCATTGTTGTCATTTTCACGAGCAAGAACGCTACCATTAACCAGCATGATGCCATTGGGACGGCGAGTAGAATCTAACTCAAAATCAATTGCACTAGCATTTAAGTACGAATTTAGATCGTCCTCATCATCTATAGGTAGAGCTTCATATGTAGGCAGAGTTTCATCTTCAGGACGACCAGAAACATCAGGCAATGCGTCATCACGAGTTGCATAAATAATTCCACTATTGGGTAATAAAAATTCTGTTCTTGGATTATCAGGGGCATTCTGGATCGACATATCACCAACGCTTTGTTGGCGCATCATGTCTAGGTCTAATTGAGTTACCCGAATTTCCAGAGGTTGGCGGTCTTCTACAAACAAGTCATAATCTGGGTCTTCATCCTCATCCTCAATTTCACCCTCGATCGCTCTAATTTGTCTACCATCAAGAAACGCCACTTCTCGTATTGCCCCATGAGGAATCAAATTATCATCAGGTATAATAGTTCCATCTAAAATTTGCAAAGCACAAATAGTAGAGTCGATCGCTGCTTGGTGGTGAAGTTCCAGGTCTTCATTATTCCGTTTACGTTCCAAAGCATATCTGAGTGTGGGGTTCACAAAACGTCCGCTAGGGAAAACCAAATTAGCTTGGTAGGCAACCCTTTCTCCCAGAGAGGAGTAAGGTCCGCCGTATTCATCTGCGGCATATAAACCTGTAGTTGTATTGAAAGCAGGAACACTCAAGGCTTCTGAAGTTACAGTTGGTGCTTTATAGACAATGCCATTATTGGATCTGCCATTTGGATCTGCACCCCACGGTAAGCCTGATTCATTTCGCGCTCTAATTGGGTCGGTTGGATCGTAGTAGTTGCTAACGCAAGCTACTGGTGTTTGATATGTTTGCGGTTCGTCTTCGTCATAGGCATTGTCGTTGTACATATACACCGCAGTTGCCCGCATTCTCAGGTCGCCTTTAAGGTATTGAGGAGTATTGGGGTCAATGGTAGGAGTAACTGCAGCTGTTGTATCATTTCTGAGACCAAGTATATCCTGCAACGGACCTGGAACTGGTGTGCGCCACTGAGTTGTAGTTCCACCTGAATTGTCATATCCTTTTACCCAATAATCATCAGTTGCAGTTGTATCTACATCCATTCCCAAAGGTGACATCGGCATACTATCCGGCCAAACGATACGGAACCGTTCCTCATTAGCAGTAGTACTAGGATCGTCGTAATCAGGTGGAATGTTACCTGGAATACTAATTGCTGCGCCTGGATTGAATCCAGTAGCATCATTCAAATCTGGCGGAGGAGGCAAAAAAGAATTTTTCCGCTCATAAACTCCAGCACCAGTGACTAAACGCAACCCCCCTCTCCCAGAAAACAAAAAATCTGGTTGTTCTGCCGCTGCTTTTTCCCAGAAACCATGCCGCACCGGATCGAGGTCTCCAATAGGCTGTATTTGAGTCCGACGATAACGAAAATCTTGTTCTTCTTCACCTTCCTTATACACATCCCACAGCACCTCACTAATCTCTTGATTCTTAGTATATGTGGCAAAACGACCTGTATCCTCGATGTACCACCTAGCAGGTAAACCATTACCTATCAGTACGCGATCGCCTACCTCAGTCTCAACTCCTGTTTCTTCCAGCAAATCTGGTTCAGTAGCAGCAGGCAGAGCTGTATTACCAGTTGTATTTAGAGTTAATCCATTAGTGTCTACATCTATTGCATCCTGTGGTGGCCTTAGTGGACCCCCTGAGCTTTCTGGTTGATCGGCACTACCTGTTGGACTGATGTCATCATCACCTCCATCTACAGCAGGAACCCTTCTAGTTCTTGCTTTAAAGTACTCTCTTAAAGCTGTTTCACGATTTCCACCCTGTGCTATTTTATCCAGTACCTCTTCAGGTTCACTACCAACAGTTGTACCATCAACCAGGTTTCTAATTCGAGTTTCATATCGCTGTCCATCGTAGGTAATTTGATCAGGAGTATTAGTTACAGACTTATTTGCCGCACCCAATGTTGCTTCAGTATGATTACCACCAATATCAAATAAATCCACCCTGACATCTTGCATATCGCTGTTGCTATCTGGCGGTCCAATACCTACATTACCACCCACTACAATCTTGTTATTTTCCATCTCGTAGAAACAAGAGCTAGGACTAGAAACCAAATAATAATCTACCGCCCCACCACTTGGTCTTTGAGCTGTGAGCAAATTAGAATTTGTGAATACTCGTCCATTCAGTCTCAAACCACTACCACCAGGAGTTATCTGTAAATCATCTTCGTATACCACAGCATTATTACTCAGGGGTACCCGTTCCCGGTCTTGTTGTAACTCTAAAGCAACTATACCTGCCTGTTCTCTCTTGGCTTCAAAATTATTTCCTGCTGGAACTTCACCTTCACCAATAGGCACAACAGCACTATAGACAAATATACTCTTCTTCAGAGTCGCCCCTACCTTATACCAGTCAGTAGTTCCCACAGTAGAACGGCTAACACCAAGCCTTTCACAACCTGGTTTGAGAGTCGCAATTGCTGGTATTGGTGGGGCAACAGAATCTAGGGGAGTTCTAGCACGTTCAAATGCGAGTTCACTGTTATCTAATTTGGGACTCCGTAGGAAAATGCCATAGACATTGAAACTGTCGAATATACCATTACCATCAGTATCAACAGGAAATTTCCAGGCAGTATCTATGGTGTTCTGATTGTATAATTCAGGACCAGGAGTTACATCTGGTGTATTGTACTCTATGGTTATCCGTGTTTCATTTGGCAGCGTATACTTATCATCTAGGTTTGGGTCTTCAGGCAACCCCAGTTGTTCGTTTAATTCTTCTTCTGTGAGAGTAGTGTCTGCCGATCCATCTACTTCTCTCAACTTGGCCAGCGCCCGTTCTACACCAGGCCCAGCTCCAGAAGCTAATGCTGCTTCGTTAGTCCGAACAAATAGTGCTTGTTCGGTGCGCTGAAAGGAGCGGAACATTATTGCGACAGTTAGTAATACTACTACTAACATCACCATAGTAACTGTGGGTAATACATACCCAGTTTGAGTCGCATTTCGATTATGGCGTTGCTTTTTACTAGCTCTTTTCAGTAACCAGATAAATTTTTTGATAGATATACCGATAAATTTTTCTGTTCGTCGAAATATAGAAAGTAGATGGTAATAGATACGTTTAGTTAACTTGGGTTTTGACATAGATTCTCCCTAGTCATTTCAGTTATCAATTATCAGTTATCAGTACCGACTGCTGTTTGCGCAGCATTCTGTAGGAAAGCATTGGGATTGAAAGACCAAAGTTGATTTTTTCTTGGTCAATTGGGTATGGCGAAGAAATCTCGCCATCGTTGGGCCGTCCAAGTTGCGTGGCTTTAGCCCGCAGAAGTTGACAGGTCATGATTAGCTGTGGCCTTTGTTGGCTTTCTGAATAAATTTGCTAGATTTTATTGGTTTTCCTATAGTTAAAATAATTCCTACAGCTAGACTTGATTTTTTAGCTGCAGGGATATTCGTTTACTTTTAAATTTTAGCATTTGGGAATTTTCTCTTGGATCGGAGAAAATGCTAAAGCCTCAATGTCTGTGTGATTTATATTTAGATATAGCTATCTAAAATTACTATTCCCTTATTTTCTACTGAACATATCAGGGTCATTTCAGTTATTAGTTATAACTAAGAAAGAATTGGTTAGGACAATTGTAAACATTCAGCTATTAGCTATTCAGCATTTCCTAGGTCATGCTGCGCAAACAGATGCATGAACATATTCAAGCAACGACGAATATCAAGTCTCATTTAGCAGTAATAAAAACGTTCTTCTGTGATCTGATAAATTTATCCCTACCCTCTCCGCCTCCCCACGTCCCCACGTCCCCGTGTCTCCGCGTCCCCGCGTCCTACCCCCACCAACCAATTTTTTCAGCAAACCCTATTTATTATTTATATCCATAAAAATCTGATAAATTTGCGTTAATTTTATTGTTAATATAAGTAATTTCTGCTTCAGTAAAATATTCTGTAAATCCCCCTACTTTTCCTTTTCTAGTTTTATAAGAGTCTGTATCGTTAGGGTTTGTAGCTTTGAGTTTAGGATGAGCATTGCCTTCTGTTTCCATTTTTCGCATATTATCAAATGATGAATATTCTACTGCTTCATCAATTACTTCCTCCTGATATTTAATCCCAAGAAAATCAAAACTTTTACGGAGTTCTCTGTGAGGATTTTTATGCAAATCTTCGTAACGTATTAAGAGAAAATCTTTGGGTATATGTCTATTTTCTGCCCAAATATTGTAAAACTTAATCAGAGAATCTAAGCTACCAATTTCCTCATAAATAAATGTAGACAAATCTCCATCATAAGCTTTAATACGTTCTTTATATGCCTGAAGATGTGGTTCTTTTTTCAAGCCTTCTAACCAAAATGATACTCTTTTTTTCTGTTCAAAATAAGCAGATACTACTACATCCCTGGGGTCTCTAGCTAAAAATATAATTTTGACATTTTTGTACTTATTTTTAGATAATTCTAGTTCTTCAGGCTTTTTCCAATGAGGATCGTCATCGTGAGTCACCATAATTTTAGGAACATTTGGGCCTAATTCTGCTAAAGGTTCTAATAATAGAGTTTTTTCATTGATATTAGGATGAGATAATTGAAATTTCTGTTGCAATGCTCTACCAATCATTAAACGTAGCCAAGTCCGGCCACATTTGGGGAATGAAATTATATAGGCATCGGCAGAACTCAGACTATACCAACGTCCAATAGATGTTTCTTGAAGCTTTTGTAAGACTGCACCAATTTTTTTTCGATTTTCATTAGATATTTTACTAGCGGTTAATTGACGTAAATTTGCTAATAGGCGACGTGTTGTTTGAGAAAGCATAAATTTTAAGGTGTTGCTGAATTAGTGTATGATATTTGTCTTAATTATTTAGGAGTTAACCCACCCCTAACCCCTCCCAGGAGGGGAACTCAGGAGTCAGGAGTCAGGAGGGAAGAAAGAAGAAAGAGGAGTATAAGGTGAAATAGGCTAGTAATAGTTTTTCAGAAATATTTATGTAATAATAGACGTCTCCGATAATAAAAAAATCAAATCAATTATCACACTCTTAATTTATCAATTCTTTCCCTCTACTACTAGCTCGTCTAAACTAAAATTGTGAGTAAAACCCAACGCTACGATCCCCCCAACCCACCTTTGAAAGCTATGCTTTACCCACATATTTCTTAACATAAAACTTGACAAAACTGACAAATTATGGGTAAGTCTTAGTTCGGCTTTTTTGGGAGAAAAATGTATGAAAAAGCACATTTATTTGTGAATTCTTAAGTATTTTTATTTAGATACTATGATTTTTTCTCCGTGTCTCCCCCTCTCCGTGTCTCCCCGTCCGCACAAGGGTTTCAGGAGTTATGGGTAAGGGATAGCTTTGAAAGGGGGGAGAGGTCTATATTTTCTAAAATTTACCCACATTTTCAAGCTAGACGAGCTACTACCTACTTCCTACTGCCTCTTTTCTGGAGATGTCTAATGATTAAAAAGAAACTGTAAGGCTGATGATTAACTAAGATATATATCTCAAACGGATTCTATAAGAAAATGCATAATTATTTATGATAAATCATTCCTGAGTCCTATAACATACGTAGGACTTACGCAGATACGCTATATATAGAGTTCAACACTATTGGACAATAGTTACTGGACTCTATAAATAGTGCCTTTGCGTAAGTCCTGATACGATGATCAAAATTCTGAATAATTCCTATGAATAACTCTTCAATTAATGCATTACATATTAATTATTCTGATAATAGTGGCGGTGCTGCTCGTTCAGCATATAAAATTCATTCTGGACTAAAGGAATTAGGCTGTACATCGCGAATGTTAGTTAGGTGGAAAGTGACTGAAGATTCAGATGTAGGTGATATCCGTAGTCAAAATTCTTTAGTTAAATTTGGTGATGGTATTGGGAGAAAAGTGATAGATCGTTGGTTAAATCTCCAATACCTTTATTATCCTTCATCATTTGCATTGCTCGAACATCCATGGTTTCAGTCAGCAGATATTGTACAAATTTACAATATTCACGGTTTTACAGGTTTTTTTACCTACAGAGCTTTACCAAAAATAAGTAATCAAAAACCGATTGTTTGGCGACTGTCAGATATGTGGCCGTTAACTGGACATTGTAGTTATTCTTATGAATGCGATCGCTGGAAAACTGGTTGTGGAGCTTGCCCGCATTTAGATGAGTATCCAGCTCTAAGTAGAGATACAACTGCTCTACTATGGAGAATAAAAAAAGAAGTTTACAAACGTTCAAAAATAGTGCTTGTGGCAACTAATAGTTGGATGGAAAGGGTTGTTCAGGAAAGTCCTTTACTGGGACATTTTCCCGTACATATTATTCCTAATGGAATTAATACCAATATTTTCCATCCCATATCTCAAGTAGAAGCTCGCAATACTTTTGATATTCCTAGTAATAGAAAAGTTGTGTTATTTGCTGGAGATCAAACCTGGGAAATTAGAAAGGGTGGCCAGTATGTCAATGATGTGATGCAAAAGGTAGCAGCTAGTGGGGTAGAAAATTTAACATTAGTGGTGATGGGAAAAGGAGCAAATTCTTGGGCTGACGATCCAAATTATCAAACTATTAGAATTGATTTTACCAGCAATGACCAAGTATTAGCTAATGCTTATGCAGCAGCAGATGTTTATCTACATCCAGCAATAGTGGAAAATTTCCCCAATAGTGTTTTAGAAAGTATGGGTTGTGGAACAACTTGTGTGGCATTTAATACTGGTGGTGTATCGGATGTTGTTCGTCATTTGGAAACTGGTTATTTAGCTAGGTATAAAGATATTGATGATCTGGCAGAAGGTGTGAAGTTGTTATTAGGAAATAAAGAATTACTAGGACGTTTGAGTGATAATTGTCAAAGACTTATTGCTGCTGAATATACATTAGAACGGCAAGCTCAAAGACACGCAGATTTATACAATCAGTTGCTAGATTCAGTTCATTAATGGATAATTGATAATTGATAATGGATAATAGACATCTCCAGAAAAGAGGGAGTAGGGAGTAGGGAGTAGGGAGTAGTTAAGAATCAGGAGGAATGGGAGTTATAGAGGAAGTAGAAGTAACAATTGTCTCTTAATTTTTCTGTCCTACTAAACTTTTTCTGCTAATACCATTTCTCTGTAACAATGCGCTTAATAATTGTTGCTTAGACTTTATTAAACTGACTATTCTCATCTTTAGTATTAAGCGCAACTTCATGGAGAAATGGTATAACTTTTTGCAACTTTTTGACCTAAAAGCTGGTACAATTTCGGTACTAAAAATTTCTAAAAGCAATATTAGTCAATGCTTTCATATAATTTCAGCAATCCCTAATTAGGGTTTGCTGAAAAAGTCTTTTAGCAGGGGTAGGAGACAGGAGACAACCTACCCCTAGCCCCTCCCAGGAGGGTAGGGCTGTTTCATTCTCGATAGACACGGGGAGGCGGAGACACGGGGACGCGGAGACACGGAGACACGGAGACACGGAGACACGGAGACACGGAGACACGGAGACACGGAGACACGGAGACACGGAGACACGGAGACACGGAGACACGG
>NZ_JAAHHG010000409.1 GCF_010692555.1 Okeania sp. SIO3B5
TAAATAATAAAAAAACGTATCATATAAATATAATAATTGCTATATTCCACACTTTTAAGAAACACTTCAATTCTCACAACTGATTCCTGATTGCTATAATTCTATAATTACTTCAATCTCCCTTACTCCCCTCCTCCAAACCCGCAACTATACAATAACTATTTGGATTTGATATTATTGGAGAAATAATTTGATTAAAGTTTGAGGAATAGGAAAACGTATTTATTACGTTTCCATTAATTTAAACCACTAAGGGAACTCCAAATAAAAAAATATACAATTAGCCTGAATTTAGGGAGTAGAGGCAGCTAAACAAACACATCTAGTTCAAAAATTGGATAATTTATTTATTGGAAGTCCCTAAAATCTAAATTAACGACGACGGAAAAAGAAATTCCACAAACCACGAAAACGAGAACGATAGCGGGTATTACTATTTTTTTTACCTACTGTGAAAGTGGCAACTTTTCCTCCATAAATTTTTTCTAGTTGATCATCACTGACTTCTTCATCTAAGTCAAAATCTATTTCTTTTAAATTAGATAATTTTCTTTCCAAAGATTTTTTCATGATGTTAATATTTTATATTTGATGAATGTTAATTGATTACAAGATAGCTTGAAGGTGCTTTATTATCTCTATTTGCTAGGGTAGGTTTGTCTTATGGATTTAGTATCTCCTCCACAGTCAGAACTTACCCAGCTATAGTAGTAGAGCTACTACTGATAGAAGTCTGATTTTCTCTAAATCTAATGAATAGAGGATTTTAACCAATCAGAAGCATTGAAAGTCAAATCTGAATCAACAGAAGCTAATTGAACTTTTTTGGTTTGAGAATTAGAAGCATAACTCGGGTGACAATCTTTCCACTGTTCAATTTCTCGATCGCGCATAATAATTTCTAAATCCTCTTCTGCAAATAATATGGAGAAAGGATCGGGAAATTGAATATAGTGAGGAAGTACTAATCCCAATGGCACAACTTGATAGATTTTCTTGTAGCTACGATGATAACCACCTAATCCCATATAATCCCATCCTTTAGTTTTTTGAATTAAACTATAAAATCCTGATGCTGTCGTATAACTCAATAAATTAGCAAGGGGATTACGTCCTTTTTCCATCTTCAGAGATTTTTGTGAAAAATCACAATACCATTTTTTGACTCCATTGGGAAAGACGACTTCTAGCTGATAAACAACATTCCAGCGTTTATGTTCTAGAAAAATTTTATCTTGTTGTTCTTGAATTAGTTTAGTTAAATCAATTTCAATCTTATAAGCGATCGCCTCTTCCATTTCTAATAGATCATAATTATCAGGATTATCATCTACCAAACTATTGCCGACATTAACGGGAGAGAAATCCAATTCTTCTCGATCATCTTTAATTTTTTTGACAAATTCACAACCACTGGGAGTATAAACAAATTGATTGTGATTAAATTCTACTGTGTCACTCGGATCTAAAGGAAATACATTATTTTCTACCGAAGGGCAAACTTTACGTACATCTTCACAGAATTGTTCACGGGTAACAGGAAATACAATCTGATTTAACCATGAACCACCGTCGATATATTTGAAAGCATTAGCTCCGGGGGCAACCGCAGTAGGATTAATTAAGTTAATATTATAGAGAACTTGCCCATAGCTATGGTAAGGAAATTCTAAACTTTCATTACTTTGAAAATTACTTTCCATCATTGGTTGCCATGTAGCTAAGAGAAAATCTATTTTGGGATAATGTTCTAAAACAGTAGCGATAGTAGGAGGAACTAGCTCTGTATCAACACAATTCCAGAAAACACCTGTTTCATCAGCGAAAATAACCCCAAATTCAGGAACACGATTCTCAGAGCGAGTAGTCATAATCTTGGTGTTACCAATTTTTAACTGCCGAAAATCACCAAGAGGATAAATTTTGCTATATCCTAATTTACGCAAAGATCTTTCAATTAAGGTATCTTTAGGGATAATAACCTCTACATCTTTGGGAAGGTAAGCTAGAGAACGAATGTCAAAATGATCTAAATGTTTATGGGAAATTATTAAAACATCAAATTCAGGAATTAGATCGTGGAGAACTTCTCGTTGGGGACATACATCAAATAATCCTTCTTGATGAGGATCCCATAAAACAGGATCCATTAAAAATTTACTGTCTTGAGTTTCAACAAAGATGGAAGCGTGTCCGATCATGGAAATTTTCATTCTTTTCTCCTTTGAAAATAATAAGTTTGAGTTTGAAAAAAAGTTCTAAAGTAAGCATTCAGCAGTCAGCTAGCCTCCTATGGTTAGAACTACGTTATCAGCCAGCCTCCTACGGAGGAACTGCGTTAACAGTTATTGCTTTTAGTTTGAGAGAAAAGCTTGACTAATTGAGTCATAATTTACACTTACTATAAAAGCAGGCTGAAACAGTCTATATTTATTAAAGTCCCCTTCTTTTGCTGAGAGCTGATAGCTAATAGCTGTTTGCGCAGCATTCCGTAGGAAATGCTTACGTTCTAAATAATTAGAATTTGGGATGGAATAAGTGGCAATACAGCCACAATTATGCTTTTTCTATTCACTAATTCGGCAATTATTAATTCTGCATTACTGTCCTACAATTAATGTAAGAAAAATTTCATCTGCTGATATTTTTTAATATGAAATTTGTAGTTATCTTCATCCCCTAGTTCTTTATATGTTTGTGCTAGTAATTTAACAGGTTTTTTAGAACCAGGTAGTAACTCTTTTGCCATTAACAAATTATCTAAAGCTAAATTATATTTGGCTTCTTTCAAATAAATATGACCTAAAAAAGTGTAAGCTTCTGGTTCAGTAGATTCATCGTTTAAAGCGTTTTCAAAATAAGGAATTGCTTCTGTTTCTTGTCCTTTTTGCAGGGATAAAGCACCAATAGATAAACTAAGCTGAGGATAAATTCCTTCTTTGATAGTTTTACAGGCTTGATAGTGTTTTAAAGCACCATTTAGATCGTTTAAACTGCTATATAATAAACCCAAACTAAAGTGAGACAATTGAGTTTCACCAGCATCTAAAGGTTCTGTTTCAAGACGTTTTTCTAAAGCTACTAATGTTTCTTGATCAAACTTAAGTTCTCTACTCATAATCGCATTTGTAGAACGTAAAACATTAGGTTTGTATTGAGGCAATATATCACCTGCTGTTTGTCGATATTCTCTGGCAAGTTCGGGATTATCTTCACATAAACTCAACAAATAATAAGTAACTGGACATTGAGGAAAGTCAACCAACTCCCGTAAACAACCTTCTTTTGCTTCTTTTAATTTTCCATCTTGTGCCATTTGATCGAGCTGATAAATTCGGCCATAATGGTCAGCTTCTGGCTGATTTTCTTGCCATAATGCAGTCATGTAATCAGCGATAAAGCGGTATCTTAAAGGCATATAACCACTGGTTACAGAACGGGTAAAGGTGACAGTATCATAAGTTAAAGGTAAGGATTTTAAGGCATTAAAAACAATTTTGGGATCGATCCCAGGTCTATCTTGCGGAAGGGCAATAAAATAATCGATGTCAATATCTATAAAAGTATTTTCAGGTAGGGTTAGCTTCGATAAATCTTGATAACCACAAATAGTAACTTTTAGTCCTAAAAGATTGGCTTCTACATAGTTATCAATAATTTCAAAACTGGTAAGATCATTGAAACTAAATCCTTGAAGGTTTTGTAACATCCGAATGGAATCCATTGGGTTATTTTTTTCACCTTCAGGAAGAGGGTGAACCCAAATAACATGATCGATCATGCCTAAATGATAAGCAGCATAAAGGAAGTCTTCGATGCCGTAACTATAACCTTTATCTGGAACCATGTGATTCGGTTTTTCTAAGCGGGCAACTTCTTCTGTAGTTTGACATTCTTTAAGTTGGGCAATTCTAGAGTCACTAATATGTTGTAAATCTAAGTGAGCATCTAAATAAATTAAGGTGGCATGATTAAGTCCTAATTTATGCCAAACATGAAGTTGAGAAGAATGTTCTTCGGTAATAATGCTTTTAATGTTGTTCATGGTGATAATTATTTGGTTACTAACGTAGAAGGTTTACGAGAATTTTGACCAAAGAGTAAACGGAAATTTTCGAGTTTTCCTTGATGCAGTTCTTTTAAATAGTCATAATGCTTAGGCAAAATTGATTGAATTTTTTGTGCATCTGTTCTGATATTTTCAAGAGTTTTATCTGCCTCTTTGACATCTAAATATTTGAGAATAGGCAGGCTATTTTTCGGTAAATATTCCTTCCCTGATAAAATGCAAAAATAAGAATAATCCTCAAAGAGTAAATGAGTTTCAAATCCATCTAAACTAGGAGACATAACTTGAAAATACTCTAATTTTTCTTGCAAACTTTCAGGAATAGCAGAATGATTTTTATTGGCTTTCCAAAAAGGAGTATCTTCTCGTTGAGACAGACAATAATGGAGTACAATAAAATCCCTAATTTCTTCATAAAATTTAGTTATTCTGCGATTATATTGATTCCGAAAAACAGGATTAAATGTTTGATCTGGAAAACAACTTATTAAAGTTTGAATTCCCATTTCAATTAAATAAATTCCTGTTGATTCTAAGGGTTCAATAAAACCACTTGATAAACCAATACTGACACAATTTTTCACCCAAGCATTGCGGTTTTTCCCAATCCTCATTTTTAGGTGTCTAGCAGGAACATTACTAGCTTTCTCTCCCAAGAAATTACGGAATTCTGTCTCCGCTTGTTCAGGTTCTAGAAATTGACTAGAATAGACATAACCGTTGCCACTTCTGCCGTATAAAGGTGTATGCCAACTCCAACCCGCATTTAAAGTCGTAGCTGTTGTATAAGGGTTAATTCCGTCTTTTTCATCGTCAGTAGGTAAAGCAATAGCAACAGCGCGATCGCACAATAGACTATCTCCATAAGAAACAAAAGGTTCCCCTAATGCTTGGTTAATTAATAACCCTCTGAAACCAGAACAATCAATAAATAATTCCCCTTCAATATCTCCATGATTTTCGGTTTTCAGAGACTTAATAAAACCTTGTTCAGTTAAGTTCACATCTTGAACTTTATCAACAATGTGATTAACTCCCCTTGAAATAGACTTTTCTTTTAAATAAGTAGCTAATAATCCTGCATCTAAATGGTAGCCATAATCAAGTTTTCCTTTGTAATCATCTTCAGTCCCTAATTTCGGAGATTTTTGAGCTAAACAAATAGGAACTTCTTTATGATAACTTTGTAAATCAAAGTCTGGATTCTTAAGTTTTTTATCTACTACATAATGAGATAAATCTAACCCATTAACTTCAGGTAATTCGTTAAAAGGATGCCAGAAAACATCATTTTTTCCTAACCAGTTAACAAACTTTATAGCGATTTTAAAAGTCGCATTACAGCGAGTCATCCATTCCGTTTCATCTAAATCTAAAGATTTAAAAGTTTCTCGAACATTTTGAATGGTAGCTTCTCCTACTCCTACAGTGGGAATATCGGAAGATTCAATCAGGGTAATGTTACATTTTGGCTTGTCAGGACCTGCTTTATAATCTAAAAAAGTTATTAAGTACAAAGCTGATAACCAACCTGCTGTTCCCCCACCGACAATAGTAATTTTAGTGATTGGTTTAGTCATTATTTATTTGTTTTTTCAAAACAACAAGATTTTAATTGGGAATGAGAATTAACTAAAAGAGGAAAGTTTAAAGCTTAATATTTAAGGTATTAGCTTTTGTCAATTTCAGTTTACTAAATGAGGAAGAAAGACTCGAATCAACTACAAAATTAAGTTGACTAAGTTCACCATCGAGAACGCCAGGGTGATACAACACCACCGTAGTGAGCTTGTGGAGGCACCCGCCAAGGAAATCGAGGACGCCAAGGCCGAGGACGCCGACGCCACCAACGCCCACCACCAGTAACAGCCATCATTTCTTCTGCTTCTACTTCTTCTTCTGAAGGTAAATGGGGTATTATCAAATAGGATATATTGGGAGTTTCTTCTAGAACTTCTACTTCAACCCAAGAAGGAAGACTGAACCCTAACTCTTGCTCAATAGTCTGTTTAGGGTTTTGGATTAACTGTTGCTTAAAGGTGGTGTCTTGGCTGGCTTTTACCTTTAAGGTACATAGAGGATTGGTTTCTTCCTTACACTCGGTCATTTTTTCCTCTAAGAGAATATAGCGTTGATAATCAGTTTCTTCTTTCACTTTGATTTCTTGATTATCATCGGCTATAATACCAATCTGTGCCAAAGTAGATTTGGGTTCACTTAACAAGTTTTGCTTAAAGATAGGATCAAGCCATGTCCGTTCAATCACATACTGCATATCAGGTTGAGGTGGAATCACTAAATAACGAGTATCAGCAGTTTCCTCAACTACAGTAATTTCAACCTTCTCAGGAATAGCTTGACCTAATTCCTCAATTAAAACTGTTTTAGGATTAGCTAACAAGGCTTGTTTAAATTCCTCATCCTCCATAGCTTGAATGCGTACATATTCTAATAAAGTCTCAGCGCTTTTCTCAGGTGAACCTTCTACAGGAATTACCATATAACGATGAGTATCAGTTTCAGCAACAGCAATGACATTAATTCCTTCGGGAAAGGTCATTCCTTCTTGTTGCAAGGTAACAAGGGGATTATCAAGTAAATTTTGCTTAAATTGGGATTCACGCCATGCTTTTTCATAAATAGGCGTTAAAGCAGTTGGATTTTGAATCATTATTTGATTGAGTAAAATTGCTTAGTCTGTAGATTTAGTTTTTTAATCTACACTATTTTTATTTGTAATGCGATCTACTTAAGATTTTTTCAAGGATTGCGATCGCTCTTCGTTAGACAAGAGGAGGAGACCGCAATATGGCAAGAATTTAACTTTGATTATTAAGTTAATAAGGTTTAGAAGCATTAGCTTTTGTCAATTTCAGTTTGCTAAATGAGGAAAAAAGACTCAAATCAAGTACAAAATTAAGTTGACTAAGTTCACCATCCAATACGCCATCTACGGTAGGGTGATACAACACCGTACATAGGTTGTACAGTCCCCCACCCAGGAGGTCGAGGACGCCAAGGCCGAGGACGACGCCACCAACGCCCACCACCAGTAACAGCCATCATTTCTTCTGCTTCCACTTCTTCTTCTGAAGGTAAATGGGGTATTATCAAATAGGATATATTGGGAGTTTCTTCTAGAACTTCTACTTCAACCCAAGAAGGAAGACTGAACCCTAACTCTTGCTCAATAGTCTGTTTAGGGTTTTGGATTAACTGTTGCTTAAAGGTGGTGTCTTGGCTGGCTTTTACCTTTAAGGTACATAGAGGATTGGTTTCTTCCTTACACTCGGTCATTTTTTCCTCTAAGAGAATATAGCGTTGATAATCAGTTTCTTCTTTCACTTTGATTTCTTGATTATCATCGGCTATAATACCAATCTGTGCCAAAGTAGATTTGGGTTCACTTAACAAGTTTTGCTTAAAGATAGGATCAAGCCATGTCCGTTCAATCACATACTGCATATCAGGTTGAGGTGGAATCACTAAATAACGAGTATCAGCAGTTTCCTCAACTACAGTAATTTCAACCTTCTCAGGAATAGCTTGGCCTAATTCCTCAATTAAAACTGTTTTAGGATTAGCTAACAAGGCTTGTTTAAATTCCTCATCCTCCACAGCTTGAATGCGTACATATTCTAATAAAGTCTCAGCGCTTTTCTCAGGTGAACCTTCTACAGGAATTACGATATAACGATGAGTATCAGTTTCAGCAACAGCAATGACATTAATTCCTTCGTCCAAGGTCATTCCTTCTTGTTGCAAGGTAGCAAGTGGATTATCAAGTAAATTTTGCTTAAATTGGGATTCACGCCATGCTTTTTCATAAATAGGCGTTAAAGCAGTTGGGTTTTGAATCATTATTTGATTGAGTAAAATTGCTTAATCTGTAGATTTAGTTCTTTAGTCTACACTATTTTTATTTTTAATGCGATCTACTTAAGATTTTTTCAAGGATTGCGATCGCTCTTCGTTAGAAAAGAGGAGAAGACCGCAGGATGACGAAAATCTAACCTTATTATTAAGTTAATAAGTTTTAGAAATGGCATTAGCTTTTGTCAACTTCAGTTTACTAAATGAGGAAGAAAAACTCGAATCAGGTACAAAATCAAGTTGACCAAGTTGACCATTTACCGTTGCTTTTTGTTTTTTATTTAATCGTGATTTATACTTCTCTAAACTATTTTCAAAATTGTAAAAAATAGTATTAAAACCGTAAGCAATTGCTTGTATGAGATTAAATAAATTATAAGTAATCGCAATGGAATCGGAGACATTATAAACCTGATGTAACCATTTGGCAGGTAAATACACGATTTCTCCTGCTTGAAGATTGAACTCGTAATAAACATCTACTTTTTCTTTTAGTTCAGAAGTATTAGGTGTAAATTCATCTAAGTAATCTTCAAGTTTTTGCCCTTCTTGAGGATCAACTACAAACCAACGTTTAACTCCCTTGACTAATCCTATCCAATTAGGAGTATTACAGACATCAATATGAAGTTGACTTCCTGTGTTTGCATAACCAATTAAAATACGAGGATAAATAGGACGCAAAGATAAAGGAATCATATTTAACCACTGAGGATTTTGTAAACAGGATGGAATCTTAATTCCCTCCAGCATTTCGGGATGGGTGAGAGGAAACAACCATTCATCCGCTTGATATTCCAGGGTGGTGATATTGAGTTTTTCCCGAATTTGAGGTAAATGATTAGGCTGACATTTTTGCCAAATTTCGGTTTTAGGATCTCGAATCTGAACTTTGTTTAAATTTCCTCGATCTTCTCCCTTATAAGGAATCTTTTTTAAATGAGGAAAATCCCAAGTATTTGCATCCCATTCACTGACACACCCTCGAATAATACAAGGTTTTTGATGCCAATAATCCTTGACAAAACAACTCTGAAAAGTCGTTTCATAATCAAGATAATCAATGTTTTTTTGCATTATAGTTTTGATAATTATGATATGGAAGCTTGATAGCAGGGGAAGAAAGCAATTTTATTCTTACTTCTCCCCATAGATAGTCAATCTATTAAAGTATTTACCAACGAATCCGCCAAGGACTTCGGCCAGGCCTCCAGATCGGAAGAGCACAAGTCTGAAGTCTGGTCACCACGCCGGC
>NZ_JAAHHG010000041.1 GCF_010692555.1 Okeania sp. SIO3B5
CCTCTGTAGGAGGCTCGCTGACAGCTAATAGCTGTTTGCGTAGCATTCCGCAGGAAATGCTTACATAAAAGCAATCAAAAATGCTATATATAATCGTCAATTGCGTGTTATAATACATATTTTAGGGTTTGCTGAAAAAGTCTTTTGGTGGGGGTAGGAGACAGGAGACAGGAGACAGGAGAAATGGGAATGATCGAGGAGATAGGAGTAAGAATTGTCCCTTGATTTTTCTACCCAAATCTTGACCAAAATCCTAAATTTTTGAACTATTACCACTTAAAACCTCACACTTTTTGATACTTAAAAAGGCTAAAACCTTTATCTATAAAGACTTTTAGATTTAATCAGCAAGCCCTATTTTAGTCTCAATTCAATTCGGAGATAATAACTATGCCAAATCTAACCACAAGAGACTTAGAAAAATTAACAACCGAACATCCAGACCATAAAATGGAATTAGTAGGAGGAGAAATTATCATTATGAGTCCGTCAGGTTTAGAGTCAGATGAAGTAGCAGCAATGATTATCACCCTATTATTAAATTGGGTGCGACCTCGAAAACTAGGCAGGGTGACAGCTTCCAGTGCAGGTTTTCGTCTACCAAATGCAGATGGAGATGTTCGCGCACCGGATGCTGCTTTTATTAGAAGCGATCGTCTACCTCAAACTACAGAAAATTATGCTGAAATAGTACCAGACCTAATTTTTGAAGTCAAATCTAAGACTGATTCTGTAACCAAACTCCAAGAGAAAATTCAACAGTTTCTCACTTATGGCACGACTGTAGGAGTATTAGTAGATCCCCGCACTCGCACAATGGAAGTATATCGTCTCAATACTGAGAAAGTTGTGCTTAGGGATGGGGATGTTTTACAAGTACCAGAATTGTTACCAGGGTGGGAGTTAACTGTCGCTGAAGTCTGGGCACCGGAATTTTAATCAGGCAAGGAAGAAGGAAGAAGGAAGAAGACTTTAGCTTTTATATAGAATCCGGTTATATAGTATATGTTTATAACTAGGGTTTGCTGATTAAATATCGCGCTTATTGACTGATATTGCTTTGAGCAATTTGAGATCTGGAAAAAGTGCGAGGTTTTCGGTGGTAATGGTTCAAAAATTCAGGATTTTGGGTGCATAGTAGGGCAGAACCATCTTGAGAAAATTCTTACTCCTACCTCCTCGCTCCCAAGCCATTTCTCCAGTATCCCCCTCCTGGGAGGGGGAGGGGCGAGGGGTGGGTTGTCTCCAGTATAGCTGTCTCCTACCTTCACCCATAAGACTTTTTCAGCAAGCCCTAACTATACTCCCCTACTCCCCTACTCCTCTCTCTGCCTTATTCAATTAAAATTTGTAGTTGCGATCGCGTACCCATAAACTCACAGGTATAGCTTGGCCTTGAGAATTAACTTTGACTTCTACTACAAAAGGTATTTCACCTTCTAAGTTAACAGTAGTTTGTGCTGTTTGAATATCCTGATTAATATCTTCGCGTTTATCTTCAGGCATATAATAAGTTTCCAAGCCATATGTAACTGTCCAACCATTAAATTTACCTTGAATAGCTATTTGATTATCTGGCAAATTTTGAGGAGGTTTTGCACTTACATCTATAGGTTTCCATGCTTTGGGAATGTCTAAATTTTCTGTTGTTTCAGGTGCAGCTAAAATCACATAAATATTAGTTTGATTTTGTGCAGAAAGTTTTCCTGAGCTTTCCAATTCAAATTTATTCCAACCAGGAAGTTTACTTAAATTATCTTTGCGGGATATATCATAATTTAAAACTTGATAATAGCCTCGCAAAAAGTCATAGGGGTCTACAGGTACAGTTTGTAAAACTACAGTTCTACCTGTAATCGTAGTATAAATAGCTTGAGCAGGAATTGACAAAATTAATGCTAACTGTACAGTTAATGGCAAAATAAATCGCCAAATTGGTATCTGATTTTTTGATTTTTTTATCTGATTAATAGGTGGGTTTAATTCTTCAGAATAATCAGATTCTTTAGTTGATAAATTGCTTTGCTTAAAAGGGTTGATAAATTTCATGTTAATTCTCTCTTTTCTTAGGGAACAGGGAACAGGGAACAGGGAACAGGGAACAGGGAACAGGGAATAGGGAATAGGGAAGAAGAAAAAAACGAATACATAAGAATTAAGATAACTGCTATATCCTATACTTCAAAGGAACACCTCAATTCTCACATCTGATTCCTGATTGCTATATATCCTATATCCTAGCTGAAAAAATCTTACAGTGCCACCTAATATTATGTCCGGATAATTAGTGATAAAAAACTTTATCCCTTCTAATCTCTTCTTCCCTTCTGCCCTCTGCCTTCTGCCTTCTGCCTTCATTCCTCTAAAGTGTAACTATTCAACCGGACGTGATATAAGATCTTCTAAAAATTATATTCTTAATTCGGTGTTGGTGAATCAAACTATGAATTACAGCGCTTTCCAAATTGATGAAACACATTGCCTTAACGAAGTCAGAAGTCAGAAGTCAGAAGTCAGAAGTTAACCCACCCCTCGCCCCTCCCCCTCCCAAGCCACCCCTAGCCCCTCCCAACCCACCCCTAGCCCCTCCCAACCCACCCCTAGCCCCTCCCAGGAGGGGAGGGGAAGTAGGGGATTTAAGCCCCGCTCCAAAAATATTACGCCTTAAAAGGCGGGATTTTAGACCAATATTATTTTGATAACCAAAACCCTGTAGGGACGTTGCATGCAACCTCCCTACCTATTCCCTATTCCCTAAGCATGAAAATCATAGCTAAATTCACCAACGCCCTTAATTCTTAGATAATAAATGACGTTCAAACCATAAACCAGCAGCTATAACTCCTACACCACATAAAATAAATACAAAAGATTTAAGTAATAATCCGGTATTATACTCAAAAGTGCGACAGAGAATTTGTAAAGTTAGTAATACCAAACCACCCCAGAAACCTCCTCTAATTCCTCGCATCAATCCAATTCTAATTAAACCTGCTGCTAAAAGAAACATTTCTATATTTATTATAAAAGTTGCTATTTCTGGAATTTCATTGATACTCAGATGCCAGAAACATAATATTGTAGTTACAAAAATGAAGCCTAAAATTACACTACTGACTGAATCTAATTGCCAACGGTGAGAATTTGTTCTATTAGTTCGTGCTAAATTAAACCATTCCCAAACAGAAAAACCTATAAATATTAGAACTTCAACTAAAGTCAACCAACTAAACTGTAATGATGTATTTCCATCGCTCAAATTTTCAGTTAAAACATAATTCCAAACTCCCCGAAAAGATAAACATAAAAATCCAATACTCAAGTACCAAATAGCTAAACTTCTGGCTAATGGTTGAAAAAATCGACTATCTATTTTAGGCAAAATAGTATCGTCATACCCCCATAATAAAGCCAGAGGTAAAGTCAAAGCGATCGCTCCCCAAAAACCATTATTTGATAAGTAAAAAAATTGCCACAAACTAATTTCTAGAGCTATTAACAATATCGATGTAGCGAGGAAAAAAATAATCTTGGAACTGCACCAATAAGCTAGTGGAATTAACAACAATAATGTCACCAAAGCCATATATTTGATAATTGCCTCTAACCAGGAAAATTCCACTGAAAAAAATATAGTTGATAAACCCATTAAATAGCCTAATCCGATTAACAGGATAGCCATAATTCCCAGAGTTTCTAGTTGTAAACTATAAGCCATTACCAAAACTCCCAATCCCCAAACAATGTATAATCCGTAGGGAGAACCACCGAGATGAAACATTTGAGCCATTAATGCTATATTTGCACCTAAAATTAAGGCTCCAAATATTAAGAGTCCGTGACCTAATCTTTGTTTTTTACTGGTAGTATTCGGTAGATTATTTGGCTGTCGCCAGAGATAAAAACCGCAGGTATTAACTAAGATAAATAGAGTTAATAATAGAAGTGTTTTTACTTCTCGCGACCACTGTTGCCAGTTAGCAGAAACAAAAGTGATAATACCTAATCCTAAGAGAATACCACCTAGAGAAATTAAGATAGTAATAAAACGAGCGCTGGCGGTTTCCTCTAAAGCATCAAACTGGTATCGCTCTGATAGTTGTTGATAAAAGCGATCGCTAATTAATTCCTCTGTTTGCCATAGTTTTGCCTCTTTACGGAGCTGGCGACGAAACTTTTCTGTAATCATTATTATTGCTAAATAAAGTAATATAAATGTATTCAACAGGGTTCATTAATGGATAATGGATAATGGATAATGGATAATGGATAATGGATAATGGATAATTAATAATTACCTCTGGTTAAAACCGTTCTTGATTGAATATAAGGAGATATTATTTCTTCTCTTGGTCGAGGGATTGCGAGGAGACATCGCCATCCCTCGATCGTTTTTTTTCCCTTAAAAAGGGAGGCTTTAAACCAGAATTATTTAATTATTAATTATTAATTATTAATTATTAATTATTCGGTAATAGTCTAGGGAGAACCTCCTAGGAAGAATGCAGACAAACTTAAGATACTAATAGTAATTTTACATTAATTTTTATCAAAATAAAAGGAAATATTATTTCTTTATTTTCCCCTTGAAAGGGGAGGCAGAGTAAGCTGAATTATTTAATTAATAATGATTAATGATTGTAAGCATTCAGCTATTAGCCGTCAGCTAGCCTCCTCCGGAGGAACTGCGTTAACAGCAATAAGACCTTGTGCTTAAGAAAGGAGTTTAAATGAGTATAGACTTTGGAACTGACTTTTGTAGTAAGATTTTTCGTTTCTCAATTAAGAAAGCTTTTATCACTAATATCATGTCCGGTTGAATACTTACATTTTGGAGAAGGTAAGGCAGAAGGCAGGAGGCAGGAGGCAGAAGGAAAGAAAAGGTTAGAAGGGAAAAGGTTTTTTTATCACTGATTATCCGGACATGATATAACTAAAGGCAATAGCTGATAGCCGATAGCTGACGGCTGAATGCTTACTAATGATTAATGATTAATTATTCGGTAATTTATCTATACATCTAGAAGTGATATATCCCACCTCAATTAGATTTTTATACGACTTTTGTAGCAATTTATAAAGAAACAAAAATAATTATCCATTGTCAATTATTCATTAATTTTTGATCGTCTCGCCCATTGAGAAAAATCTTCACAAACAAAAGCCAGAAATTATACTGATAACTGATAACTGAAATAACTCACTATTTTTTCAGCCATTTATATTAAGTATTTTGCTGATGAATGGTAATATCTTTCGGATAAATAATTAAATAGTATATTCGATTGACAGAGCTTTTAATCCCCTTTGATAATAAGACTTTTTCTGGGGACTAAAATTCATCATATCTTGGACAATATCGAATGAACATCTTAGAAAACATAAAAATGGCAACAACAGCACTGCTAGCTAATAAAGTTCGCAGTAGCTTAACCATGTTAGGTATTATCATCGGTAATGCTTCTGTTATTGCCATGATTGGAATTGGCGAAGGAGCGCAAAAATATGTTAATAATCAGATTACTTCTCTCGGACCAAATGTTCTATTTATTGTGCCAGGAAGTCCTAAAGCTCAAAGACAACCTATTTACTCACCCCAAACATTAGTCTTAGCAGATGCAGAGGCGATCGCTTCTCAAGTCCCAACAGTTAAAGAGGTTGCTCCTAGTCTTACTGCTAACGAGTTAGTTAGCTACCGTAATAACAATGCATCATCCAGCTTAACTGGTGCAACTCCAGAATATTTAACTGTCAGGAATTTTGATGTTGCTAAAGGTAGATTTTTAACAGATTTAGATTTACAACGACAAGAAAATATAATAGCTTTGGGTTCAGAATTAGCAGAACAATTATTTGGTAATGAAAATCCCATTGGTAAACGAGTACGCATTAAAAATGTTACTCTGGAAGTCATTGGAGTAATGGCATCTAAAGGTACTAATTTGGGTAGTAATCAGGATATGAATGCTTTTATTCCGATTACTACTATGGCAAATAGAATTGTTGGTAGGTCTTCTCCTTATGGTCTTCAAGTAACTTTTATTTCTGTATCGGTGAAGGATGAGGATAGTATGAAAGCTGCTCAGTTTCAGATAGAAAATCTATTACGACTCCGACATAAAATTACTAATGAAGATGATTTTACTGTCAGAAGTCAGAAAGATTTATTGCAAACTTTAGGAGGTATTACGGCAGCTTTGACTTTATTATTGGCAACTACAGCGGCAGTTTCTTTAGTAGTAGGTGGTATTGGTATTATGAATATTATGTTAGTTTCAGTAACAGAAAGAACTAGAGAAATAGGATTAAGAAAAGCTATTGGTGCTTCTCAGAAAGATATTTTATTTCAGTTTATAATTGAGTCAGTGATTTTGTCTACTGTGGGTGGATTAATTGGTACTGGAATTGGTGTTAGTGGAGTGTTGATTTTAGGTATTTTAACTCCTTTAGAAACAGGTATTCCTGTAACAGCGATCGCTATTGCTTTTGGTGTTTCTGGTGCTATTGGTTTGTTTTTTGGAGTTGTTCCTGCAAAACAAGCGGCTCAATTAGATCCTATTGTAGCTTTGAGAAGCATTTAGATAATTAATAATGAATAATTATATTATCGGGACTTACGCACTACTACTATATATAGCGTATAAGTTTGTTATAATTCCAGATATATCTACTATGTTTAGTGTTGTTGTGTAAATCCTGATGATATAACACTAATTTTCCAAGTTTATGCCTAACAACTTATAGCTTGCTTTGCAACCAAGAATTAGTGCAATTACGGCAAAACCTGCTAGAACAGAAGGTTCTGGAGTTGAAACTGGAGCTGTTGCATCTGGTTCAGAGGCAGCTCCCCAAATATTCTCTCCCGAATTCAAACCTGAAATTTGTCTAACGAAAGTTCCAGCACCCGTTGCTAGATTGAGTGCAAGTTGATTTCCATTTGCAGTATAACCAAATAGCGTTCCATTGTCACCAAAAGCAAGACCATAAACTGCGCTATAACCAATATTACCAACTTTTGTGGCTGTACCATCTTGTGTAATACTCCAGAGCGAATCGCCACTAGAGGTTGCCCAAAACAGATTGCGAGCCGCATCAAATACAATATCCCCGCTACTTGAAAAACCTGAGATAGAAGATATAAGTGATGCTGCTCCAGAACTGGTGTCAACAGAATAGAAACCTGAACCACCTGAGCCGTACAAAGCGCCATCATCAGTAAAACCTAGAGCATTAAGACTTGCTCCTAAATTACCAACGTAGTTATATGTTCCTGCATCTAAATTTACCGAATATAGTTGGCTGAAGGTAATACCCCAGAGTTCATCCAGAGGATCGAGAGCAATATCAGTGAATCTTGGAGTTGATGCAAGCTGAGTATAAAATCCAGTTAAGTCATCGATTACGCCAACTTGACTACGGCTCGTTGACACATAGAAAGTCCCAGCTTGAGCAGAGGCGATCGGTGTAGATATAGCTGCTACACTTAACAGTAAGCAGGATAGTAATTTTTTCATGTTATTGAATAGAATAGATATGTTAAGACTTCAAGGGTTTGAGCGATCGCTCTACCACAGACTGATAGATATGCCCAATTTCAAAACTAGAATTCCTAAATTTGGCCTGTTGGATTCCACTTTAGGCTTTTCCAAAAAAAAACCAACTTGGGAAGGGAAGCATCAGGGTTTGAGTTCCTTTTCTAGAGATGTCTATTAGAGCATTTCCAATTAGTGACTTAAATTTATTTTAATTATGCCTGAAAACTTTTGAACTTACTACAGGGAAAGCACTCTATTTTTTCGTTTTTTTGAACTCACAACTCCGTAATATTCCTGTTAACAACTGAAGAAAGTAAAGATAAAGAAAAATGGAAAACAAAATGGCAAAAAAAAGGATTTCGTTATTATTTAGTGTTTACAATAAAATCAAGACGTTTTTGCTCAATATAAAGCTAATGTTAGGGTTCCTTTGGAGGTAAATTCAAGTGTAATTACCGAAAAATTGTGGTTGAAAGCCTCCTCTTTTAAGAGGATAAAAAGAAAAATTTTCCTTTGAGTCAATCCTCTTCTTTTAAAAGAGAGGTAATTCTAAATTCTTGAATTTCCTATAAATGATTGAAATTATTTTACTTTACTTTAATTTTTTTTTGAAAATTCCAGCTATGCAATACAAATATTCTGAAAATAATTCGTTAATTCTACCAGAGAATAAAACCCAAAAACCAGTCATTGTCGGATTAGAAAATATCGCGAAAATTTATGTCATGGGTGATGTAGAAGTTCGTGCTTTAAATGGTGTTAGTTTAGCCATAGAAGAAGGAGAATATTGTTCCATTATGGGAGCATCAGGTTCTGGTAAATCTACCTGTATGAATATTATTGGTTGTCTCGATCGCCCAACATCTGGTAATTATTATCTTGATGGTTTAGATATAGCTAATACTTTAGAAAAAGACTTAGCTAAAATTCGCAATATTAAAATCGGATTTGTCTTCCAACAATTTCATTTATTACCACAAATAACAGCTCTCGATAACGTTATTTTACCTATGCTTTATGCTGGAATTTCTAGTAAGGAAAGAAAAGAAAGAGCAGCAGAAGCTTTAAAGTTAGTAGGGTTAGAAAATCGGATGAATAGTAAACCAAATCAACTATCAGGAGGACAACAACAAAGAGTAGCGATCGCTCGTGCAATTGTTAATCGTCCAGTATTATTATTAGCAGATGAACCCACTGGTGCTTTAGACACTAAAACTACTCAGGAAGTTCTAGATATTTTCACAGAATTAAATGCTAGTGGAATTACAGTGGTAATGGTGACTCACGAACCAGAAGTGGCAAAACAAACTAAACGCATTGTTTGGTTTAGTGATGGTAAAGTTGTTAATTCTAATTTGAATCCTGAAGATTTGCATTCTACATTCCGCACGTCAAAATGTAGCATAAAAATATAAGTCAAAAGTCAAAAGTCAAAAGTCAAAAGCAAGAAATAAAGAAGTAAGAAGTAATATCAAATCCGCTCGGGTTCGGTATAAAAAATTTTCATCTTCACCTAAAGAGCAAATCTTTCTAAATTCTCTTTTCTCCTGACTCCTGACTCCTGAGGACTGACTCCTAGATTAACTATCTAATTACACCGATGCTACCGGATTTGATATAACACGGAGACGCGGTGAAAGGAGGAGGCGGAGATTGGATAATTGAGTAATTGATTCAATTTACTCAGTCTGTTCATTAAAGAAAACCCCCGCGTCCATCTATCTGTGCGTCTTCCTATCTCCGTGTCTCCCCCTCCCCGCGTCTTCTCCACACCTCACAGATTAGAGAACTGCTATATCTACCTTAGTTATTGTTAAGTAAATTTTGTATTTGTTGGAACTTCTGCGCGATCGCATCTGTCACTTCTTCCTCCTCGACGGCTGGTGTTTCCGGCAGTTCTTCCTCTGGAGTCTCAACTGTTGTTTCTAATTCTTCTACCAAAACCTCGGTAACTAAATACTCAGCTAGAGCTTCAATATTTGTATACTCAAACAAGACTGTAGAAGATACCGAACAACCAAAACTCTTTTGTAGTAAATTTCGGAGTTCTAAAGACAACAAAGAATCCATTCCCATATCAAAAAAGCCTAACTGCGTATCTGGCAGTTGAGATTCTGAAAATCCTAGTAACTTACCTACCAAACCTTGGAGATAATTTGTCATTATCTGTGGGCGATCGCTAGCTTTTGCTTTCTGGAGTTCCATCAAAAATTCGTTATTTTTGGTTTCTGCTACCACAGACTCGGAACTCATAAACTCTTCCAAAACTGGCATTGCCATCCCCGCAGGCAGTTGCGCCACAAACTGAGACCAATTAATAGGTATAACTCCTACTTGAGTTGCTGACTCTGCCAACAACTGAGTCAAAACTTCTAATCCCTGTTCTGGTGGAATGCTACTCATACCTAAAGAACGAATCCGACTTTGGAACTGACTTGCCAAACGAGTTGCCATACCACCTTCTCCCCAAGCTGCCCAGTTCACACTCAATCCTGGTAAACCTAATGCTCGGCGATGATAAGCCAAACCATCCATAAACGCGTTAGCTGCTGCATAGTTACCTTGGCCAGTGGAACCTAGTAAGGATGCTGCGGAGGAGAAACAAACAAAGAAATCTAATGGTAAATCTTGAGTAAACTGATGGAGATGCCAAGCACCTTTAACTTTGGGAGCCATGACTTTAGTAAACCGTTCCCAGTTCATCTGTTGCAAAACTCCATCATCCAAAACACCTGCTGCATGAATAACGCCGTGTAATGGTGGTAAGGATGTGTTAATTTGCTCAATCATACCTGCTACATCTTGCTCTACAGAAACATCACCTAAAAGTACAGATACTTTTGTGCCTCTTTGTTCGAGTTGAGCAATAGTCTGTTTAGCTGTCTCTGATGGTTCACGACGTCCGGTAAGTACCAAATGTTGAGCGCCTTTATCTACTAACCATTGAGCTACTTGTAATCCCAGGGAACCCAAGCCACCAGTAATTAGGTAACTGCCTTCTGCAACAATATTAATCTCTGGTTTTTCTTCTGTAATTATTTGTTGTCGCCGTACCAGTCGCGCTACCTGACGTTCTCCCTGACGGTAAGCAATTTGGTTTTCTTCCTCTGGAGACATAAGTTCTTGGGACAACAATTTTACTATGTCTTTTGCTTTCGTACCTGTTTCCAAATCAAGTAACCGACATTCCATTTCTGGATGTTCTTGGGCAATAACTCGGCCTAATCCCCAAACTGGTGTTTGTTGCACTTGTACTGTTTCGTCAGTAACCACACCCATTGCACCTTGAGTCACTACCCACAAATGTGGCATCTGCTCTGGTTTTGTTTCGACTACAGCTTGCACTAAATGTAACAAACTAGCACAACCATATTCTATAGCTGTTTCTAAGCGATCGCTATTTGTCTCGACACTCCACAAATGAACTATTTCTTGTATATCCTTAGTTTCATTTAACAGACGCTTAAATTCTTCAGGATTGGTAGGATTAATCTGGTAGTGTTTCCCATCTATCTGCTGATAACTATTACCAGGAGAAACTATAACACATCCATCTCCCAATTTTTCCTTTAACCCTGATGCTACAGCACCATCTTCTGCAAACAACAACCAGTTCCCTTTGGCTTTTTTCCCTTTGCCTTTTGCCTGTTGAGCTTGCCATTCCAGTTCATACAACCAACGCTGCGGAGTAACTTCCGAATAAGATGTCAGTTGAGCCAAAATTTGTTGATTCCACTCGGCAATTTCTTCAGTTGATAACTGTTCTTGCTTTTGAGCTGTTAACAATACATAACTTGCGATTTCCTTACTCAAAACCTTACCCAACTGATAGTAAGATTTGAATCCAGAACGTACATTCTCATCCTGATTACTTTGATACAACTGTTCCAAGCGTCCTTCAAAATCTGGATCGTACAAGAAGTTAGAAATTTCTGGACTCACATCTATTGCTGCCACTAATTGGAGGTGATGTTGAGATAAAAATTCTACCCAGTCTGATTTGGTAATAAAATAGGAGGAAGTCTCTTCATGATCGATCGCCAGATCGCTGTTAGAAATGAAATCTGCCAAAACCAGATATCCTTTTTGATTCAAATGATTGCCAATATTGTTAAACAGTGCCTGTTTATCCAAAATGTGGTGAGCAACTTCAAACCCAAATACCAGATCGTAATGATTAGGAAACTCATCTTTGGCACTATCTCGGTTATAAATTTTTACTCGCTCTTGCAGTTGATTTTCCCGGACTCTTGTGCTACCAAATTTAGCTTGTTCGCTAGAAATAGTGTATCCATTCAATTGTAGGTGTTGATATTTTTGAGCAAGCTGAACCAAATCTGAACCATATCCACAACCAAAATCTAAAACTTTTTGACAAGCTGAAAAATTGACTTGGGCAAACAATAGTTGTCTCAACTCTTTTTGAGACTCAAAAATCATCTCACGATTCTTTTCCTGATTGGATTCAGTTAGACATTTAATCCAGGAAAAATCAGGTACTTTATCGGGAAACAAACCGAAGGTTAAAAACGGTGATTCTGCTAATCCATCGGCCTGACTGCCATCTTGTACTTGACCTAAGGTTGCGACCGCATTATAATACTCGTGAACAGTTCCACCTTTGAACTCCAGATAATTTTGCTGTCGTTTTACCAGAAGTTCGAGCAATTTTGGTAAAATTTGTCGTTCTTGTTCTGTTAGTTCCCCTGCTAATTCTACTTCGTCTACTAACTGTTGTGTTTCCCCTTGATTAAGCAACTTCACAATGGGAG
The DNA here is from genome assembly GCF_010692555.1 of Okeania sp. SIO3B5. Taxonomy (GTDB): domain Bacteria; phylum Cyanobacteriota; class Cyanobacteriia; order Cyanobacteriales; family Microcoleaceae; genus Okeania. Next base: position 12,308 of record NZ_JAAHHG010000041.1, read on the forward strand.
TCGAGAGAGTTTCATCTTGAGATTTATGTCCGTTTTCTTTGACTTCATGCCAATAACGCTGTCTTTGAAATGGGTAGCTAGGGAGCGTAACTTTAGAACGAGAATAGTCGCGGTCAAACTCTGACCAATCTACTGTAACGCCCTGTGCGTACAGTTGCCCTAAACTGTTAAGAATCTGTTGCCAATCTGTTTGAGGTGGACGCAATGAAGGCAACCAACTTCCCACATCTTCTGGCAAACATTGCCTACCCATTCCCAGTAATATTGGTTTAGGTCCAATTTCCAAGAACAATTGATAGTTTTCTTGATGAAGCGTTTCCATACTCTGGGTAAAACGCACGGGTTGGCGGATATGATTTACCCAATATTCTGGGGTGGCAATTTCTGCTGTCGCTAGTTTTCCTGTAACATTGGAAATTAAATCAATTTGTGGTTGAGCATAAGTTACTTCTTTGGCGACAACTGCAAATTTTCCTAGCATAGGTTCCATAAGTGGAGAGTGGAACGCATGGGAAACTTGGAGAGGTTTCGTCTTGACACCTTTGTCTGACAAACTCTCACAAATAGCTTGGATAGCTTCACCCACACCAGAAATAACAATACTCTCTGGTCCGTTTATTGCTGCTATATTTACTTGTGACGCGTAGGGCGCTATTGCCTCGCTGGCCAAAGATTCTGATGCAAACACAGAAACCATTTCCCCACCACTAGGCAACTCCTGCATTAACTGTCCCCTAGTTGCAATCAGTTTCAGACCGTCTTCTAGACTGAATACTCCAGCAATACAAGCTGCCACATATTCTCCCACACTATGACCCATTACCACATCTGGCTTCACACCCCAAGATTGCCATAATTGCGCTAATGCGTATTCAATCGAAAATAGGGCAGGTTGAGTATAACGAGTCTGGTCTAGTAAAGAATTTTCTTTCCCATTTTCAGAATCAGAATAGAGAACATCTAATAAAGGTTTCTCTAAAAATGAACTCAAAATTTGGTTGCATTGGTCTAGAGATCTACGGAAAACAGGTTGAGTTTCATACAGTTGTCTTCCCATGTTGAGATACTGAGAACCCTGACCAGTAAATAAAAATGCTACTTTAGGTGAAGTTGTGGTGTTACGAAGGTAAGCAGAACATATTCCTGTGACTTCCTTTCCTGCTAATCGATCGCCTAGTTTAGTTGATAGTTCAGTTTTATCAGCAGCGATAACCGTTAGTCGATGATTAAAATGGGAACGTCCTGTATTTGCCGTGTAACAGATATCTTCTATCTCTAATTCTGGATTATTTTCTAGATAATTTTGATAATTGCCAACCAACTCTGCCAATGCTGTTTCTGTTTTTGCCGACAGTGTTAATAAATGCAAAGGTCGCTCTGAAAAATCTTCACTTTTGCCTTTTGCCTCTTGACTTTTAACTTCTAGTGGAGCTTCTTCTAAAATGATATGAGCATTTGTCCCGCTAATACCAAAAGAACTTATCCCTGCTATCCTTGGTTGTTCGCCTCGTTTCCATGGAGTAGCTGCAGTGGGAACTACTATCGGCAGTTGATGCCATGGAATGTGGGGATTAGGATTTTTCAGGTGTAAGTGGGGTGGTATTTCTTGATTTTGCAGCGATAAAACTACTTTAATCAGAGCTGATGCTCCTGCTGCTGCTTCCAAATGTCCTATATTGGTTTTCACTGAACCCACTACCAAGGGTTGATTGATGGGGCGGTTTTTGCCATAAACTGCTGCCAAAGACTCTAACTCAATCGGATCGCCCAAGGGTGTACCCGTACCATGAGCTTCTACATAACTTACCTGACTTGCTTCAATTCTGGCATTTTGTAGTGCTTGCTGAATTAGTTCTTTCTGAGCCATTTTGTTGGGAACAGTCAGACCACTACTAGGCCCATCATGGTTAACTGCTGAACCTCTGATCGTTGCCAAAACTCTATCCCCATCAGCAATAGCATCAGAAAGACGTTTCAGCACAACCATGCCACATCCTTCTCCCTGACCATAACCATCTCCAGAAGCATCAAAGGTTTTGCAGCGACCATCAGGGGCGACTGCTTTCAATTGACAACGACCAATAGTACCGACAGGCCAGAGAATTAAATTTACCCCGCCAGCGATCGCTAAATTACTCTCCTTTAAACGCAAACTCTGGCAAGCTAAATGCACAGTTACCAGAGAGGAAGAGCAGGCTGTATCTAACTGAATATTTGGCCCTTGTAAACCCAGTAGGTGAGAAAGGCGACCAACTGCCATGCTACGAGCATTTCCTGTACCAGAGTGGGCATTCATCAAGGGTATGTTTTCCCAAGTCATACCCCTTTGGCCATAGTCATCAGTACAAATACCCACATATACACCTGTTTTACTATTTCTCAAATTAGTAGGTGCAATACCAGCATTTTCTAATGCTTCCCAAGTAACTTCTAACAGTAGCCTTTGTTGAGGATCTAAACTAACTGCTTCTCTGGGCGAAATCCCAAAGAATAAGGGGTCGAAGCGATCGACTTCCTTAATATACCCCCCCTGTTTAGTGTAGGTTTTCCCTGGTGTATCCGGGTTTGGATCGTAGTAAGCATCAACATCCCAACGACCTGATGGTACTTCACCTACAGCATCTATTCCTTCATGTAATAAGTTCCAGAATGAGGCTGAATCGTTAGCATTACCAGGAAATCTACATCCAACTCCCACAATAGCAATAGGTTCAGTTTTTTCCTTGTTAACTGCTTCAAGTCTATTTCGCATTTCTTTGATAGTTTGAAGCACTTGTTGGGAGGAAACAACTTGTTTTTCTGTTTCCGAAGCATTAGTCATTTTAGTCCCCTTCATTATTAAGTAAAAGTGTAATCTCTTTCAGTTCGTCTTCAATGGCCTTGGCCACTTCTGTTTCCTGAATAGCAGTTGCGATCGCGTCTTCGTATAGCGGTTTTATTTCACTTTCAACAGTAATTTGTTGACTTTGATTTGTCAAGTCTAAAGTCTCATTTTTTTCTTCTAATTCTCCTCCTGCAAAAATCTGGATAAGTAAATATTTAGACAACTCTTGAATATTAAAATAATCAAGCAATGTTGATACTGAAACTTCACAACCAAAAGTTGTTTGTAATGTTTCTTTTAGTTCTAGCATTAATGAGTAATTTAAGCCCATATCGGCAAATCCTAATTGTGCATCTAAATGATTTGATTCATCTAATCCTAATATTTTATTTAATAAACTTTGTAAGTAATTAATTATTAATTTTTGCCGATCTTTTTCTGGCTTTTTCTCAATTTTTTCTAAAATACCCGATTTTTCAGATGAATTTGTTTGATTATTTTTATGTTGATTTATTAATAATTTCAGGAATTTTGGTAACAATTTTTTCTCATCTAATGTCAAATCTTGAGCTTGATTTAATTCTGCAGTTAATCCCTCTATATCTCCTTGGTTTAGTAAGTTAAAAATTAAGCTTGACTCATTTTCAGGAATCTTGTTTGGCTTCTCTTTTTCAAAAGTTTCAATCCAATAACGTTCTCTTTGAAACGGATAAGTAGGAAGTGCTACTTTCTCACGAATATAATCTCGATCAAATCCAGACCAATCAATATTTACTCCTTTAATATATAGTTGTGCTAGAGTTTCTAATATTTCTTCCCATTCTGTTTGAGCTGAAAGTAGGACCTGGCTTTCCTGTAGGGACTTGGTTTCTAAGGCTTTACACATTCCAATTTCTAGGAATATTTCATAACCTTCCTCATTTAAAGTTTTAATGCCCTGAGTCAAGGGGACAAATTCCCAGGAATGATTCACCCAATATTCGGCTGAAGTCATTTCATTACCTAATTTTTGGCCAGTAACATTAGAAATTAGTGGTATTTGAGGCTGACTGTAGGTGATTTCTTGTGCTATATTTTTCAATTCTGTATCAATAATTACACCACTATTCCTCTGTTGCTGCATTAACCTGCCCCTAGTAGCAATTAATTTGAGAGCCTCTTCTAAACTAAAGACTCCTGCTACACAAGCTGCTACATATTCACCGACATTTTGACCTAAAAGCACATCTGGTTTAATGCCCCATGATTGCCATAACTCGAATAAAGCATACTCTATGGAAAATAGGGCAGGTTGACTATAGGTACTTTGGTCTAGTAAATCAGAACTTGACTTTTGTGGCTTTTGATGATCAAGAACTTCCAAGAGGGAATTTTCTAGCTCTGGACGTAGGATGCGATCGCATTTATCTAAGGCTTGACGAAAAGTTGGTTGACTTTCATAAAGTTGTTGCCCCATGTTTAGATACTGGGGATTTTCACCTGTGAATATGAAGGCAATTTTAGGTGTAGCGATGTTGTGAGGTATTTTTCCTGATAATATTCCGCCAACTTCTTCTTCCTGTTTTTGTTGTCGGAGTTTTTCAAGTAACTCTTGTTGGTTGGAAGCAACAACTGCTAGTCTATGATTGAAATGGTTACGTCCTGTATTAGCTGTATAACAAATATCTGCTAATTCTGATTCTGGATGAGTTTTGAAATAATTCTCATAATTACTAACTAACTCTTGCAGAGCTGTTTCTGTTTTTGCTGACAACGTTAATAAATGCAACGGACGTTCTAAAACATCTTCACTTTTGCCTTTTGCCTTTTGACTTTTAACTTCACCTGGAGCTTCTTCTAAAATTATATGAGCATTCGTTCCACTCATGCCAAATCCACTAATTCCAGCTAAACGCGGTTTCTCTCCTTGTTGTTTCCAAGGAAAAGCTGTTGTTGGCACCTTTAGCGGCATTTCCTCCCAATCAATCTGAGGATTAGGCTGATTGAAATGTAGATTTGCTGGAATCTCCTCATTCTGCAAAGCGAGAACAACTTTAATCAAACCTGCTATTCCTGCTGCCCCCTCCAAGTGACCTATATTACTTTTTACCGCACCTAAAACTAGAAGTTGTTCTTTAGTTCTTTTTTGACAATAAACCTCATCTATTGCTCTTACCTCTAGAGGATCTCCCAGAGATGTACCCGTACCATGACACTCAACATAGTCAATCTCTAACGGCTTTAACTTAGCATTTTTCAAGGCTTGACGAATTACCTTTTTCTGAGCCTGCTGATTTGGAACTGTCAATCCACTACTAGGCCCATCATGATTAACTGCTGAACCTTTGACTAATGCTAAAATACGGTCATTATCTGCTGTAGCATCCCGAAGACGTTTCAGGACAACCATGCCACATCCCTCACCCCTAGCAAAACCATCAGCACTAGCATCAAAAGTTTTACACCGACTATCAGGTGATAACGCTCTACCTTGACAAAGTGCATGAGTAGCATTAGGAGCAAGCATCAAATTTACTCCTCCCACTAGAGCTAGATTAGACTCCCTAGAGCGTAAACTTTGACAGGCTAAATGTAAGGCAACTAAAGACGAAGAACAGGATGTGTCTAGGAATAAAGCAGGCCCTTGTAACCCCAAAATGTATGCCAGTCGGCCTGCTGACATACTCATCGCAGTGCCTATTCCTAAATAAAAATCAGGTAACTTGTCAGACTGTAAATCTGTACCTATTATTCCATAGTCATTGTTCATCTGACCAATATATACCCCAGTATCAGTCTTTTTCAAACTCCTGGGTGAGATACCTGCATTTTCCAATGCTTCCCAAGTAACTTCTAAAAGTAGCCGTTGTGAAGGTTCCATCTTAGCTGCTTCTAGACCAGAAATTCCAAAAAATGCTGGATCGAATTTGTCTATCGGTTGTTGGAGAAAATAACCTTGACGAACATAAATTTTGTCAGGGACATCAGGATCTGGATCGTAGTAGCGATCAATATCCCATCGGTTTCTTGGAATCTCTGTCCTGACATCCTTTGCTTCTTTGAGAAATTTCCAGTAAGTATCAGGACTATCAACGCCTCCAGGAAAACGACAACCAATGCCAATAATAGCTATTGGTTCTGTAGCTGCTGTTTCAATTTCATGCAGTTTAGCAGTTGCTTGTTGAATTTTCAGCAGTAAACGTTGCTGATTTGAGAGTTTGTTTGTTTGAGAGTTAGGTTCCATCTTTATTTTATTCGTCTGTAATAAGTTATTGTCAGGCACAAGGAATATTACTTATAGAAGTTCATCGAGTTTAGTTATGGCTTCATCAAGAGCTATATCAATTTCATCTTCAGACAGTTGATTAATTTCATATAGTAGACTTTCTGATTCCTCTAACTCAAAAGAATCCTCATCTACTGTTTCAGATTCAGATTTTGTATCATCTAATGACTGAATTATTTTTTCCTCTAGGTAATCAGTTAATGACTGAATATCTGGATACTCAAAAGCTAGAGTTGATGGTAGCGAACACTCTAAACTAGCTTGCAACTTATTCCTAAATTCCACAGATGTCAAAGAATCCATACCTAGATCAAAAAACCCTGTTTCTAATGAAATGGATTCGGGATTATTTATTCCTAACACTATGGCTAATTGACGACGGATATGATCCATTAATAATGAAGTACGTCTACTAAGTTCCGTCTCCTTGAGCTTTAAGAGAAATTCTGACTTAGATATTTCAGAACTTGTCTGGATTATTTCCCGCCAATCGGCTAAAAACTGCCATTGTTCTACTTTATCCTGCCACGCTAACCACTCAATGGGAACCACTCCTACTTCCACATCAGAACCACTCATCAGTAACTCTAGGGATTCTAATACCTGATTCGGAGATATTGAACCCATACCCTGTTTATATGCCCTAGCATCTGCACCCCGTTCTGCTGCCTCTCCTATTTGAGCAACAGCTCCCCAATTAATACTTAATCCAGGTAATCCTTGAGCGCGACGATAATGGGCTAAACCATCAAGGAAAGCATTAGCAGTGGAATGATTTCCCTGCCCAGGTGAACCTAACAAAGACGCTGCGGAAGAAAACAGTACAAAAAATTCTAATGACTGGTCTTGAGTCAATTGATGCAAATTCCAAGCTCCTTGAACTTTCGGAGCCATCACCTTCTCAAAACTAGACCAACTCTGGTTTTGTAGAACCCCATCCGACAACATCCCCGCCGCATGAATTACTCCTGCTAATGGTATATTTGACTTTTCAATGTTGCAGAACACTTTTGTCATGGATTCAACATCAGACACATCTGCTTTCTCTACTACGACTTCCGCTCCAGCCATTTCTAACTCAGCTAATTTTTTGTTAGCAGTCTCATCGGGCGATCGACGTCCTACCAAGATTAAATGTTTAGCTCCATTAGATACCATCCAACGGGCAACCAGTAATCCTAAACCTCCCAAACCTCCTGTTATTAGGTAGCTAACATCTTCCTGGAAACTCAGAGGCTTTTCGGTAGTAGCATCTTGTTGTATAATAGTTTGCCGATGATGACTAGACACCAATCGAGGCACATAACGAGACTGTCCACGCATTGCCACCTGGTCTTCCTTATCCTCAGACCATATTTCCTGAAATAGTGCATCAGCTCGATTCTCTATAGTATCATCTGGATCTAAATCTATACAAGTACAATTCAATTCTGGATGTTCTAAGCCAATCACTTTCCCCATCCCCCATAGTGAAGATTGGGCTACACCAGGAATTATCGGATGATTTAACGGTAGTGGTTGAGCACCAGAAGTCACTAACCATAAATGGGGTACAGTTGATAACCCTCCCTTGAGTAACGCTTGTACCAAAGATAAAGTTGTGCCACACCCAAGTTGAGATAAATATTCTAATTCTAAGGAGTTAATAGTTTTACCCACCCCTGCTTCCATACTCCAACATTGCACCACTCCATGTAAAAATTGAGTTTTTTCGGCGATCGCTCTTACAAGTTCCTCAAAGTCTTCTGGTTTTTTGGGGTTAATGGTAAATTCTGCCGGAGCTATTTGTTGATATTTTTCTCCAGTAAAAACTAAGGTACAAATCTCTCCTTTTGACTCCAGTTTCTTTGCTAACTGTTGACCTATTCCTTCTTGATTTGCTAGTATTAACCAACTATTCGATGTCTCATTCGTTTGCTCTAAACCTGTTTCATCTGCTTTTGCAACAATCACCGTATGTTGAGACAAAGCTTCTGAAATTCCGTCTATTTCTGGCAAGGTGACAACTTCAGGAAAACCTGTTTTCCTCAACACTTTTTTCCACTGGGAGCAACTCAACAGAGGGTGATCTGGTCGTAATTCAAGATCGGTAAATTTCCACCATCCCTCTAATAGCCCAAATACTAAATCCAGCCATCGCTGACGAGTTGTTATTTCATACAATACTAATATCCCCCCTGGTGCTAACAGTTGTCGCACATGAGATAATGTCTGCTCCATGTTGGTAGTTGCATGAAGTACGTTAGCAGCAATAATTACATCATACTGATGAGAATCAAAACCCTGGGTTGTCGGATCTACTTCTATATCTAAGGTTTGATAACTGATGAATGGATAATCCCCGAATTTTTCTTGCGCCTTGCTTGTAAATAATGCTCCTATATCAGTGAACACATATTCTGTTTGGTTAGGATTGAGATGAGGCAGGATAGAACTTGTTGTCCCTCCTGTTCCAGCTCCAATTTCCAACAACTTTATCCCTCGGTTGGATGGTAATTTCTCTATAGCTTTAGTGATGGATTTTTGCACTATAGTGTTCATCACTTTAGTTACAGTAGACTCTTCATAAAGTTGAGTTGCTGTAGTTAAATCTCCTTCAGGGAATACCAGTTGTACTGGATCTATTGTTCCTGTTAGTACCCCACTTAATTGAGATGCACAACGATCCAGTAGTTCCAATGTTGCTGCTTCCTCTGGATATTGACTCAGTAAATTCTGGCTTTTTTGAGTAGGGTTGACTTTCTCTAAGGTTTTTTGAACTTCCCATTGCTCTTGTCTAGGCTTAAGTATTCCTACTTCTGCTAATATTTGTAGCAGACGTATAAATAGTCGTTGTTGGCTTGGGACTATGCCTAAATGTTGAACTGCTGCATTTGTGTCGAAGCTTTCTGTTGGTTTATATGGCCAACCCATTGACACCAATGCTTGCACTATATAATCTACGCTTAATTCTTCTAAGCTTTTGCCAATTCCAGAGATACGAGCATTATCTAACTGAGTGACTAATTCTGTCACAGGGGAAGTTAATTGTTGGGAAATTTCTACAGGGATGGGTATGAAATCAGGAGGTAATAGTTTACCCAAACGACCTTTGGTTCTCCATTCTACTTCATACAGCCAATTAGTTATTGATTCGATTTCTTTTCCTAGTAAAGCTTCTTGAGTAGCAAGTTTTACTTGTAAGCCTTTGACTGTGGCAATTATTTCTCCCTCTGGACTCACTATGGTAATTTGAGTGGCCAAACTTTCTTGAGTTTCTAGCTGTTGAGTTACTGATGCGTAAGCCCATACCTCAAGTCCTGGAATACCATATAATTGAAATTCCTCTATTCCTACTGGCAAATAAGTTTTGCCACTATCTGTTTGTGGTAGAGCCTGAAATACTACTTGCAAAGCTGCATCTAATAATGCTGGATGGAAGTAATAATCAGTTGTTTGTCCTATCAATTCTTCTGGTAATTTAACCTGAGCTAATGCTTGGCTTGAACCAGACCACAATTTTTGAATGCCTTGGAAGCTACTACGATAGTCTATCCCAATTTGCCGACATTGTTGATAATGTTGCTTAACTTCTATGGTTTGACTACACTCACTTTGATATTTGTCTAGATCTATTTTTCTCTGAGTTGTTTCTGTATCGATCCGGATTTTTCCTGTGGCATGAATTACCCACTCTTGTTCTTCTTGCTCTTCTTGTTCCTGTTGAGAGAATATTTGGAATTGGAGGATTTGACTGTTTAATGGAGTAAGTATAGTTTGGACTGATGTCAATCCTCCTTCTGGTAAAATACATCCACGTTGGATGATTAGATCTTCCACTAATAAATGGGGAGTTTTTAATCGATGATTTCCTGCTGCTAGGGCCATTTCTAAATAGGCTGCTGTGGGAAATAGTGCTTGATTAAATACTCGGTGGTGACTAAGGTAATTAGGGGAATTTTCTCCTATTAGTGATACAAAAATTTGTTGTTCCCCTGCACAATTTAGTCTTTCACCTAAGAACGGGTGCAGATTTTTGCCTGTTGAAAAATGCTGTTTGTTCAGGAAATTATTATTATTTGTTTCTATCCAATGTCTTTCTCGTTGGAATGGATAAGTAGGCAATGATATTTTTTGACGGTTATTCTGTTGCTCAAATCCTGACCAATCTACTTTAGCTCCCTGGACATATAACTTTCCTAAGCTATCCAACATTTGTTGCCATTCATCCTTCAAAAGCGAAGCATCCTCTGGCTTCCCCCTTTCTAAGGGGGACAGCAGGGGGATTTTATTCGGACGTAGTGATGGCAACCATACTCCCACATTATCTGGTAGACATTGCCTTCCCATGCCCAACAATATTGGTTTCGCTCCTATTTCCAAGAAGATTTCATATCCTTGCTCATGTAAAGTCTTCATACTCTCAGCAAATCTGACTGGTTCTCGGACATGATTTACCCAATACTTGGCAGTAGTTATCTCCAAACCCACTTTTTGACCAGTAACATTAGATATCAGTGGTATTTTAGGTTGACTATAGGTTACTTCTTTGGCTACGGTTTCATATTCGGCCAACATTGGCTCCATTAATGGGGAATGGAAAGCATGGGACACTTGTAGAGCCTTGGTCTTAATTCCCATAGCCTCTAACTTACTACAAATAGTTCCTATTGCTTCACTTTCACCTGAAATCACTATACTTTCTGGCCCATTAATCGCTGCTATTGTCACTTGTGAACTATAGTTCGCGATCGCCTCTTTTACCTGAGATTCTGATGCCATAATTGAGACCATCTCACCATTAGCAGGTAACTGTTGCATTAACCGTCCCCGCATAGCGATTAATTTCAGACCATCTTCTAAACTAAAAACTCCTGCTATGCAAGCGGCCACATATTCTCCTACACTATGACCCATTACTACATTTGGCTTAATTCCCCAAGATTGCCATAATTTGAAGAGGGCATATTCAAGAGCAAATAGTGCTGGTTGAGTATAAGCTGTTTGGTCTAGTAAAGAGGAGCTTGACTTTTGTGCCTCTTGAGGATAAAGAATTTCTAAGAGTGGATGTTCTAGATCGGGACGTAGAATTCGATCGCATTGCTCTAAAGCTTGACGGAAAATTGGTGCTTGTTGATACAGTTGTCTTCCCATATTCACATACTGGGAGCCTTGGCCTGTGAATAAGAAAGCTAATTTGAGATGCTTGCGACCAATCTTTTGACCCTTTGCTACTCCTGGTATTTCTTCTCCTATTTCTGTAGCCTTTAATTGTGCCTCTAACTGCTTTGTTGAGTTGGCGAGCATGGCCAAACGATGTGGAAAATGCGATCGCCCCACATTAGCGGTATAACAAATATCTTCTATTAGTAATTCTGGATAGTTATTCAAGTGATGGTAATAACTTTTCACTAACTGCTCCAGAGCATTTTCTGTTTTAGCTGACAGGGTTAGTAGATGAAGTGGACGTTCTAGACAATCTTCTTCACTTTTAACTTTTGATTTTTGACTTTTGAATTGAATAGGAGCTTCTGCCATCACTATATGGGAGTTAGTGCCCCCAAAACCAAAGGAACTAACTCCAGCGATCGCCGGAATTGATTTCTCTGGCCAGGGGGTAAGGTTCTCCTGAACTCGTAGAAGCAGTTGGTCAAATTTAATATAAGGGTTAGGCTCATTAAAATGCAGACTTGGTGGAATCTGCCGATAGTAGAGTGACAGAGCTACTTTGAGCAATCCCGCAATACCTGCTGCTGGCTCTAAATGTCCAATATTGGTTTTCACTGAACCTACTGTACAGTAGTCATCCGAAGCGCGATTATGAGATAGCACTGCCCCTAGAGCATTCATTTCTATCAGATCTCCGAGCTTGGTACCAGTTCCGTGGGCTTCTATATATTGCACCTGAGCAGGAGCAATATCTGCATTTTGGTACGCCGCCCATAATAAATTTTCCTGGGCTAAAGGATTGGGAGCAGTCAGTCCATTGCTACATCCATCTTGGTTGACTGCACTTCCCTTGATTAAGGCATATATACGGTCTCTATTAGCCAAAGCTTGAGATAGTGGTTTAAGAATCACTAACCCTGCACCTTCACCGCGAACATAACCATCGGCCTTGGCATCAAACGTTTTGCAGCGACCATCCGGGGCCATAAATCCACCCTGGGAGGTAGCTACTGACATCCAGGGTGATGTCAGAATATTGACTCCTCCTACTAAAGCTAAGTTTGATTCTCCTCTTTCTAAGCTTTGGCAAGCCAAGTGAAAGGCTACTAAGGATGAAGAACAAGCAGTATCTATTGTTAAGCTCGGTCCCTGAAAGTCAAAAAAGTAGGAGAGACGATTCGCATTGATGCAATTTCTATTTCCCGTAGCTGTATAGGTTGTATAGTTATTAGTATTTTGGGCAATGAGTTCATAGTAGTCTAAGCCCGATGCTCCTATAAATACACCTACCAACTGACCAGCTAATTCTGATGGAACTTGTCCAGCGTCTTCTAAGGCTTCCCAAGCTAGTTCTAACAATAGCCGTTGTTGGGGGTCCATGGTTTGGGTTTCTCTGGGAGAAATTTCAAAAAACTGGGGGTCAAATCGATCTACCTGCTCTAGAAAACCGCCCCATTTGGTATTCATTTTTCCTGGCTTGGAGGGGTCAGGATCGTAAAATAACTGGTTGTCCCACCGGGAAGTTGGTACTTCTGTTATCGCATCTATGCCATTACATAGTAATTGCCAGAATGCTGCTGGATTTTTAGCTCCTGGAAAACGACATCCGATACCGATAATTGCAATGGGTTCTCTAGGCATAATAAATATAGTTTTTATGATGATTTTCGGTGCTACTGAACTTACCAGAACTTATCCAAATTATTATAGTTTGAGCATTGGAGACAAGCTTAAATGTTTCATCGAAGACTACTGGCAGAAACCTCTAAGCTCATATAATAGCTAGTTATAGCACTATAAGAATTGGTTAGGACATTTTTTAATACCTAAAACCCTTTTACAGTTCGCTATTCCCTATTCCCTATTCCCTAGCGCGTAACGCTATAATATCAAATTCGGTTAATTGCACATACTACGAAAATTGAGGCCACCAGTGGAAGCGGGTTAATCCACGAATCAGTTCATGGTGATTAACTAAATATTGTTCTTATCCAGCTAGGTGTTTTGCCATAGCTTCAATCGTGGGGTAACTATACACAATTGTTGGATCAATTTCTTGCTCTATCCAATCACTCAAATTATGAATCAGAGAAATTAATGCTGATGAATTTAGACCGTAACGAGCAAAAGAAGTTGTAGTAGAGACTTCTTCGATAGCAATATCTAACATTTGTGACAAATAGGATACTAGCCAATCCTGAAGTTCTTCTTCTGTGATTAGGTTCTTACTTTTCAAACTATTTACTACAGGCTGATTTTGGTCTTCAAAAGTTAAGTTTTCCATATATTCTGGACTTGAAGTTTCTTTTTTAGGCTGTTTCACTGAGTTCCCAACGTTTATAAGTTTTCAGATTACTATATTTTTTGGGTCAGCTTATGAGATCTAAATTATAGAACCCATTTGGTATCTCTAAAAACTTAGGCGATACTGCTAAATTTTGATAAATATTTATTACTTAACTCTCCCATGTACCACAACACAATCGCTTTTTTTTTACAAAAATTTATACAATCAGGGGTTTACTTTATCTCTGATTTTTTATATGATTATGATTATTATTTGATTTACCAACACAAGAAAAATTATCCCTAATTCTATAGATATGACTATTGAAGTGAATTTACCTAGTTCTCAGGAAACTCTTGATTGGTCAAGCGAACAACTTTACCTCAAACAAGAAGAAACATTTCAATGGACAAAGCAGTGGTATCCAGTAGCTGTTGTTGAATTCCTAGATCCATCTCGTCCTCACAAAATACAGCTACTAGGTAAAGAACTTGTCTTATGGAGGGATGGCTCTGCTAAATGGGCTTGTTTTGAAGATTTTTGTCCCCATCGATTAGCTCCTCTTTCTGAAGGACGTGTGGAGTCAGATGGAACTTTATTGTGTTCCTATCATGCTTGGCGTTTCGATGCTCAAGGAAATTGTGTCAGCATTCCTCAATCCAAAGACAAGCAGACTGAAATTAAACACTGCTCGAATTCTAAATCATGTGCTGTTGCCTATCCAACTCAGGTAAATCAGGGTTTAATATGGGTATGGGCAGAGTCAGGACTACAGGCTCAACAAGAAAGTCAGTTAAGAAAACCCCGTTTAATTCCCGAACTAGAATCAGATTCGGATCGAGTAGTTAAGTTCTTGTGGAATATCCGCGACTTCCCCTATGGTTGGGACTTTTTTATTGAAAATGTTATCGATCCAGCCCATGTAGGTATCTCCCATCATGGTATTGTAGGTAATCGTTATAAAGATGCAAAGTATTGCAATCTGTCTAGTATTAGGCAGATGTCTACAGAAGAAGGATTTTCCTTTGCTGTTACTCCTGTTGAAGAAACAGTAGCTGAAAAAGTTCATGAGTTTAAACCTCCCTGTTATACAACAATGACTGTCACTTATAAAAATGGTGGAAAATTAATCCTACCCATGTATACTATTCCAACTCGCCCTGGTTGGTGTCGCTATATTGGTTGTCAGGTTTTAGTCAAAAATGAAGCAGGAAAAAATCCAAAAGGATTATCATCATTTCCTTTACTAATGCCAACTTGGTTTGGTCATGTTATGACTTCACTATTTTTGCATCAAGATTTAGTATTACTTCATTACCAAGAAAAAAATCTGGCTCGACAACAACAGCAAGACTGGCTTAATGCAGTTTATACCCCCAATCCTCAAGACAAAATGGTAACAACCTTTCGTCAATGGTTTAAAATAAGAGCAGGAGGTAATATTCCTTGGGATTCAGGATGTAATGGTCAACTTCCCAATCCAGAGTCAGATAAACGGCAGCTTTTTGATGTGTGGAACACACACACTAAAGATTGTGTTGTTTGTCAAGATGCTCTGACAAACATCAATCGTCTTAAAGTATTAAGTTATGTAGGGGCTTTAGTCTGTTTATTGATAGGAATAGTTATCGATGCGCGAACTGTAGCATTTAGTATGACAACAACTGTAGAGACGAATATATCTCCTTTCACAGTCATACCTTCAATTGAATTTTGGGTGGCAATTGTAGGAGCAATTATTCTAGCAACCATAGGCTACTTATTGAAAAAGTTCAGTCGGTTGTTTTACGTTTATGAATTTGAACATTCACGCAATGATTAATTCAGCGTTGGTGAATTAAAGTGTTAGCTTTTCGGTGGCAAGAGCTGCATAAAGCTAGTATTTTAGGATGATTATGGCAGAACAGTTGAGGGACAATTTTTCCGACTACCTTCTCTATAATTCCCATTTCTCCTGACTCCTACCCTTACCCATAAGACTTTTTCAGCAAACCCTAATTAGTGATAAAAAACTTTCTCCCTTTGAACCAATATTCCCTTCTGCCCTCAGCATAGCTGCCTTCTGCCACTAATGTATAGATACCACTAAGCAATTAGAATCGATATCATATCAATCATGCAAAACCTTTGTTTGAGTGGTAATTCAACAAAATTTGAGCGACAAGTATTGACCGAAAAATTGGGTCTCAAGCCTCGCCCTTCAAGGGCGACTTTTTAGTTGCTAAATGTTTCAATAAATATGTTACAATACTATTAATTTAAATATCGGACTATGAAAGCTAGATTTAAGTATCGTATATATCCAACACCGGGACAAAAGCATCGATTAGCAAAGCTATTTGGTTGTGTTCGTGTTGTTTGGAATGATAGTCTAGCTTGCTGTCAAGAAAAATACAAACTAGGAAAAAATCAACCCACTAATTCTGAACTACAAAAACTCTTTATTACTCAAGCAAAAAAGACTGAAGATAGGGAGTGGCTTAAAGAAGTTTCTAACATACCATTGCAGCAATCTTTGAATGATTTAAACCAAGGTTATCAAAACTTTTTTAAATCAACAAAAGGCCAGAGAAAAGGTAAGCCTGTTAAACCTCCTAAATTCAAAAGTAGAAAGTCATGCGCAACTGCTAGATTTACAAGGGGAGGTTTTAAAGTTGGTCAACATAAAGTTTATTTAGCTAAGATTGGAAAACTCAAGATAGTTTGGTCTAGAAAGTTACCTGCTCCTCCATCATCAGTAACTATTATCAAGGACTCAGCTAATAGATATTTCTTAAGTTTTGTAGTAGAAACTTGTGCTAAAACCTTGCCTCATACTGATAATTCAGTGGGGATAGACTTAGGCATAAAAACTTTTGCTACATTTAGCGATGGTACGAAGGTTGACGCTCCTAAACCATTGAAAAAACGGATTAAAAAGTATCGAAAGTTAAGTAAATCATTATCAAAAAAAACCTTTGGGTCTAAACGATATGAAAAAGCTAGATTGAGAGTAGCTAAACTTCATGCCAAACTCAAAGATACTAGGACAGATTTTCTGCATAAATTATCCACTGAAATAATTCGTGAAAACCAAACAATTGTTTTAGAAGATTTGAATGTCTCCGGAATGGTCAAAAAGCGGTGCGACCCCGCGACGACGCCAGTCGCAAGGGAACGCGCACCAAGAGACCGTAAATTATCCAGATCAATATCAGATTTAGGTTGGCGGAAATTCCGAACACTTCTAGAAGGTAAAGCAGAAAAATACGGTCGCGATTTCAGAGTAATTAATCGTTGGGAGCCAACCAGCCAAAAATGCAGTTGCTGTGGTTTTCGTGGAGGCAAATTAGACCTTCAAGTACGAGAGTGGGAATGCCTTAACTGTGGTACAAAACATGATAGCTTACGCTTAACCGGAGGTTATCGCGATACCAACGCAGCGATAAACATATTAGTCGCGGGCGGGCAGTCTGAGACATTAAACGGACGCGGAGGCAAGCGTAAGACTACCGTCAAGGTAGCAGCAGCCTGTGAAACGTCAACCCGCCGAGGAGCTATGGCTCGGTAGGAATCCCCGTGCCTTTAGGCCGGGTGAGGATGTCAAATTTTTAACATATTCCTCATAGGATAATCACAAATTAATTAAACAGAGAGGTAAATAACAGTGAAAGTCCATAAACCACAACGAGAATCTATTGGAGCAGAAGTTTTAGATTTAGATGTTAAATTAACAAGTTCAGCAGAGGCGATCGCTATTAAAGAACTTGTTTACGATCATAAATTGGTGATATTTAGAAACCAAAGCCTGAATGAAAAGCAATATTTAGAATTTTCACAGAAAATTGGTACACCACAAATATACCCTCAAGATAACTATCATCACCCAGATCATCCTGAAATATTTGTATCTTCTAATATTCTCAAAGATGGGAAGAAGTTTGGAATGCCTGGAACGGGTAGATATTGGCATACTGACTGTGCCTTTCTCGATGAACCTCTACCTTTTACAATGCTTTATCCACAAATTATACCTCAATCAAATAGGG
Organism: Okeania sp. SIO3B5; assembly: GCF_010692555.1. Lineage (GTDB taxonomy): Bacteria > Cyanobacteriota > Cyanobacteriia > Cyanobacteriales > Microcoleaceae > Okeania. The sequence goes on from NZ_JAAHHG010000041.1 coordinate 29,860, forward strand.
AAACTTATTATCTTAATATGGAGCTGGTTTATGAAAAATTACCTGCTCATTTAAAAATGTATGTTGAGGGAAAATATCTCAAACATGAAGCTAAGTGGCGTTACAAAGTGCAAGAGTGCGATCTAGATAGAGCAATTATAGATATTATGCACGATTTTGAAAACAGGTTTCCGGCTGTTCAACACCCTGCTGTCATTACCCATCCTGTTACTCAGAAAAAGAGTTTGTACATGAGTTCTGGTTTTACTACTGGCATTATAGGTCTTGATTATGAAACTAACCAAAAGATTTTGCAAGAATTATTCTCTTTTATGGAACGTGATGAATTTATTCATAAGCATAAATGGAATGATGGCGATCTTATCTTATGGGAAAACAGAACTCTAAATCATAAGGCATCTATATCAGTATTAAGTGAAGAAAGTCTCAACTATCGTATTGGTGTCTATGATGGCTTACCATTTTATGTATCTTCACCTTCTTCTGTTAACCCTAAAACCATAACGGAAGCTTTGGCCTCATGATAGCACCTTTGAAAAACCTAGCCAACCCTAGAGATTTCTAAGGTTGTCTCTCAAAGGTTGCAGATCAAGTCAGTAATGACTACGTTGGCAGGTAACGACCACCATAAGTGAACTCCAGCTTATGTGCTGGTCGCTCTAAATTAAGGACAGCGTTAAAGTGCGTCAATCGGAAGTGGGTTTTGTACCGATAGTGTTTAGAGTATGAACAAGCCTGGCCAACATGATCGAGGAACACTTTACTGAAAAGGACTAGACACCACAATGTCTAATACTAATAAGGAATAGAAATATGGTTATTAATATCAACCAAAAGTTTTCCAATATAGATAATGTCAGTCTAGATTTAGTCAAGAGATTTATTGAACCATACAAAGAAAACTGTAAATATTTAAAGCAGGCTAGATTTCAATTTTTAGAACCTACAGACTTATCAGAAAAATCGGAAAGTCGCAATCAGGAGATAGGGTATATGCAAGCTGATTTTTCTATTCCAGAATCTTGTTATATTGCTGACACTGGACACTTCAATTCAGTAGAATTTAACATTTGCTACAACCAACTATTTTATCTGATGATCGCTTACTTAGTGCAAAATAAGTTGTTCAATGCGATGGCAGACTGGGATTTAGAAACTTATAAGTATTATCAGCTCAGTAACTTCCTGATTAGTAGGTTTTCTAGTGTCTTCAGAAAGCCAATTAACTCTGATAATTTTCAAGGAACTCTATCCATTCATAAATACTCCACTCGTAGAAATTTGATTATGTTAAAGACATCTTGCGCTTTTTACGATCAAAATGACGGCTGGGCTGAGGGTGATATAAATATTGCTGTTTTAAGTCCGGAGTCAGAAAAAAGTCTAAATGAGACCAAAGAAGCTGTAGTTAATTAAAGCAATAGACTGGTTGGGATGACGGCCTCAGTTGAAGCAGGAAGTAAACATTAAAATGTCGCGTTTTTTGATGTTTTATATCGGTTTTATGAAGCAGTGTTAGCAAACAGGGAAGATTAATTTAATGATATATGATAATGACATTTTAACATTAGCCGATTTATCCTTAGTTCAAGGGAAAAAGTTTTCCAACAATAGAGCTTTGATTTTTAAAGATCAATCCCTAACTTATTCACAGCTTGATTTACAAAGCAACCGTGTAGCTAATGGGCTATTAGCAGAGGGAATTAAAGCTCAATCTAGAGTAGCATTGTTAGCCAAAGATTCATTAAAGAGTTATGAAATATTATTTGCTTGTGCCAAAATCAATGCAGTGTTAGTACCAATTAATTGGCGTTTAGTTGCAGCCGAAGTTAGCTATATACTTAGAGATGCTGATATCGAAATTCTCTTTGTTGGAGCTGAGTTTTATCCTTTAGTTCAATTAATTAGAGAAGAAGTTAAGACTATCAAAGCTTTTATCGGTTTAGAAAATACTGACCAGAATTGGATTGATTATAGTAGTTGGTATCAGCAGTATAGTGATGTAAAGCCTGATATTACAGTTAACCCAAATGACGTAGCTGTTCAAATGTATACCAGTGGAACAACTGGGAGACCTAAAGGTGTTCAACTAGGACATTATAGCTTTTTTGCTGTTGCTAAAGAATTTGCAAAACGAGGTGAGAACTGGATAAATTGGAGCAAAAACGATAAAAACCTATTGATTTTGCCTTCATTTCATATTGGAGGTTTATGGTGGGCTATTCGGGGTTTGGTTGCAGGAGCAGAAAATTTTATTCTAGAAAGTTTTAATGCTTTTGAAGTTCTCAACGCAATTGAAAAGCATCGGATTACAAAAATGTGCATGGTTCCTGCAATGATTCAAATTACATTAGTAGAACCCGAATGTAAACAAACAGATTTTTCATCATTAGGACACATTATTTATGGAGGTTCGCCCATCGCGGAATCTGTATTGAAGGAGGCAATGGCAATATTTTCCTGTGACTTTGGACAAATTTATGGTATGACAGAAACTGGAAATTGTGCTGTATACCTACCCGCTGATGCTCATCTGTCCGGTCGTCCTAAGCTATTGAAGTCTGCTGGTAAAGCCTTTCCTGGAGTATCTTTAGCTGTTTTAGGTAGTGAAGGTCAAAAGTTACCTCCTTTTGAAATAGGTGAAGTTTGCATAAATTCTCCTGCGAACATGATAGGTTACTGGAAATTACCTGAAGCTACAGCGAAAACTTTAGTGGATGGTTGGATTCATACGGGAGATGCAGGCTATTTTGATCAGGAAGGATACATTTATGTTTGCGATCGCATTAAAGATATGATCTGCTATGGAGGAGAGAATGTCTATCCAGCAGAAGTTGAAAACATTTTATATGAACATCCTGCAATTGCTGAAGTTGCTGTAATTGGTATTCCGGATAAGTTTCTAGGAGAAAGTATAAAAGCAATTGTTGTTTTAAAAGCTGGAGAAAAGACAAGGACATTAGATATTATCAATTTTGCTAGGGGAAAAATTGCTGATTTCAAGTTACCTACAAGTGTAGATTTTGTTGAATCTTTACCAAGAACACCTAGTGGCAAAGTGCAAAAGGGTAAGCTTCGTCAAAAATACTGGGAAGGAAGTCGGTAAAATTTGAATTATCATCTGCATCAACCATTATACCTAATGCAGAAAGTCCAGATGCTTTTAACTCTGTAGAAATTACATTTTTATTTAGTAGTTTTTCTATGCCATCAAAGGATTCATATCATGTCCGGTTGAATAATTAGACTTTGGTGGAAGGAAGGCAGGAGGCAGCTATGCTGGAGGCAGAAGGTTTTCTTTCATTGTCACCTTAATTTTATACACGCTCCGATGCTACCGGACATGATATCAATATATACAAATGGTTGTTTATTTTTATCTTCCCAAGGAATATCATTAGCTTCTATCAAATGTAGTTATATCATGTCCGGTTGAATACTTATACTTTGGAGAAGGTAAGGCAGAAGGCAGGAGGCAGGAGGCAGAAGGAAAGAATCGGTCCAAGCGGTGTAGGTCTGCATTGTCAGATTCAGGGCCAGGGAGGCCGTCAAGGGGCGGTATGTCTTCTTTGAGTTGAATTAAATACCCGGAAACAAACCGAGATGCTAAACCATAATGACGTAATATTTGTACTAATAACCAGGCTGTATCTCGACAGGAACCAATTTTTTTCTTGAGGGTTTCTTCAGAAGTTTGAATGCCTGGTTCTAGTCGAATTTCATAGGTAATATCTTGAGCAAGTTGTTGGGTAATAAGATAAATAAAATTGGTGGTGTAAGTTGTTGTTTGTCGGTTTTTTTCTATCCATTCCTGGATTAAGTTTCCTGATTCACTTATTTCTAAAAATGGGATTAGTTCTTTGTTGAGTTGATTTTCATAAGCAAAAGGATATTTTTCTGCATAATTTGCTAGGAGAAAATCAAAGGGATTTATTGGTTTGAGTTCGGCTATTAGATCGACTTCTATTTTGAGTTTATTTGTTTTTTGTAGAAAGTTTATTTTGCTAATGAAATTACTGTAGAGGTCTTGTTGCCAAGTAATTTGATGTTCTTGAGGTTCAATTTTTAGTGAATAATTTTGAATGGGGGTACGACAATGAGGAGAAGGTCTTCATTAATTGATAATGGATAATGGATAATTGATAATTACCTCTGGTTAAAACCGTTACGGAATTGAAAATAAGGAAATATTATTTCTTTTTTTCCCCTTAAAAGGGGAGGCTTTAAACCAGAATTGTTTAATTATTAATTATTAATAATTAATAATTCGGTAAGCATAATAAATGGGGACCGAGAATAATCGGGCGGTCAAAGTTATAAATAAGTTGATGATTAATACTGACTTTTATTGACATTATTATTTCTGCTGTCAAACAGGAAATAGGTTTGTTTGGAAACTGTTTTTATCTTAGAGATAATCTTAATTATCACAATGTATAGAGAAACACAAAAAATCTAATTTAGGTATTTATAGTTAATAATTGTACTGTTTTTTTGAGGTTTAATAATTCTTGATTTATGACTAGGCTAGCAGATAATAAATGGCTGTAATTAGAGGAATAAAAGGTTATTTTTTAGTTGATTTTGATTGATTTTCATTCTTCAGGCTTTAGAAAGAAGCCCCATCACATGATTATAATTAAGATAAATATTTATTATATCAAGAACTGACTTAGAAGTAATAAAATTTTATATATTATTTATATTTTGAGAAAAAATTATTTTACTACAAATAGGAAAAATTAGTTCACCAGAAGTTATGATAATTTCTAATTGCCATCGGAATATTTTCTGCGAAATATTGATAGGTGAATTAACTGAAAATTGATGATTTTGATTTAGGCTAGGGGATAGGAAGATTAGTTAGTTATTGATGTAATTGCCTCAATGAATAACCACTTCTCTAATCACCTTAATGGAAGGAAATTATGGATATTGCTGCTGAAAATATTGTAAAATTGGCTACGCTAGCTGCAGTTATAGATGGTAAAGCTACAGACGAAGAAAAGAAATTCATTGTTGATGAAGGTTCTTATTTGTTGAGAACTTCCCAAGATGAAATAAGAAACTTGAGCGACCTATGGATTGGAATTTATCAATCTAAAGATGCTGCAAAAAATCCTGGCGCAGCTCTTAATTTTGCTTTGGAGGCATTAAAGCCTTTAACAGATTCTGAGAAGCATCTAGCCTTTCACATTTGCAATAAAGTAATTCACATAGACAGAGTAGTAGGAGATTCTGAAATGTTATTCTTTTTTGAATTACGCAGATTGGTATTTTCTTAAGAGCTGATATCAAATCCGGTAGCATCGGTGTTATTCAGTATTAAAGATAAGAGTAGGGGCATTTTGCTCCACTCACTCCGCGACATAATTAGGAAAGTTTCTGCTTCCTTCCGAGTATTACTGTAATCTCTATTATCTTCTGCTATGAGAGAGCGATCGCGCCAAAATAGAAAAATACTAAAAATCTAATTAAACGGACATAATATTACCCATGGGCTCATCATCTCAAGTATAATTCTGGAAAATATGTAGTAGCAAATATTAAATCCTGTCAAGATTATATTCAAGTTGAAAATAGCAGAGTCAGGTTGATGATTAAATCTGATAAATTTGATAAAAATATATTCAAACTAATTCAAGTTATTTTACCTGAATTAATCGGCTTTCTAGGAGCGATCGCTATATGGCAACTACTAGCAATGCACTATAGTTCAATCATTCTACCTTCTCCTCTAGAAACTCTAGTCGCTCTGAAAAATTTGACAACGGCAAATAAATTAACTCTGGCTATTTCAACTACTACTTTAAATGCAATTAGTGGTTTCACAATAGCAACATTAAGTGGCTGTTTCCTCGGAATAATAGCTGGTATAAAACCATTGATTAGTCGAGCAGTCAGACCTCTGATTACTGCTTTGCAAGGAGTACCACCTATTGCTTGGATTGTAATTGCATTACTTTGGTTTGGCACTGGTAATTCTACTTCAATATTTACCGTTGCTGTTGCTACTTTACCAATTATTTTTATTGGTGCTGTGGAAGGTGTGATAAATATCAATTCACAGCTAATCGAAATGGCTTTTACTTTTAAAATTCCCATTAAAAATTTATTATTAGACTTATATTATCCACATTTATTATCAAGTTTATTTCCTTCAATATCATCTGGATTAGGATTAGCTTGGCGAGTAGCAATAATGTCTGAGTTATTATCATCAGAAACAGGTATTGGTGCAGAAATGAATCTAGCTAGAATTAATCTTGATACAGCGGAAGTAATGGCATGGGTGGTTGTAACAGTGGTATTGATTTTGATATCTGAATATTTAGTTATTCGCCCTATCCGCAGATTTTTAGAACCTTGGCATTATGGTGAAAAAAATAAGTAGGGAAGAAAGAAGGAGTCAGGAGACAGGAGACAGGAGACAGGAGACAACCCACCCCTGCCCCTCCGGTGGAGGGGAAAACAGGAGAAATGAGAATGAGCGAGGAGGTAGGATTCAACAATTAATAATTAATAATTACCTCTCCTTGAAAAGAAGAGGATTGACGCGGTAGGGAAAATTTTTTCTTTTTTCTCCTTTAAAGGAGAGGCTTTAAACCTTAATTATTCGGTAAAATATTTTAATCACCCCAAATTATTCGTAACATTATTTTTTTTAATTGGGGTTTGTAGACAGGAAGTGGCAGGTAGTTGACTGTCCCCATCCATTTTTTCTTCCCTCTTCCCTCTTCCTTCTTCCTTCTTCAAATATCTCCGCAAACTGAAGAATTTGGCTGCCTATAAATATCAAGTTTCCGAAATGTCATCTGTCGTAAATTACAAATTAATAGTTTTCCTAACAGAGGTTCTCCTAGTCCGGAAATTACTTTAATCGCCTCCATCGCGGCCATACAAGCAATTGTTCCTGAAATAGCTCCAAATACTGGAAACTCTCTTTTTCAAATGTTAGGTTTTTCGGGATACAAACAAGACAAACATGGTGTCTGACCAGGAATAATAGTTGTAATCTGCGCTTCCATTTCATACATGGCGCACTCTACCAGAGGTTTCTTCTGGCGAGCTATTTCGGAGTTCATGGCAAAACGTTCTTCAAAGAGTGGAGCACAGTCTACAACTAAATCGACTTCTCTCACCAAGCGCTCTACATTGCTTTTAGATATGTTTTCAGGAATAACTTCAATTTCTACATGAGGGTTTAATATCATGTCCGGATAATAGCGTGATAAAAAAACCTTTTCTCTTCTCACCTTTTCTTTCCTTCTGCCTCCTGCCTCCTGCCTCCTGCCTTACCTCCTCCAAAGTGTAAGTATTCAACCGGACATGATATAACTCCTTTAACCGACGTACTGCTGATTCTAATCGCGATTTACCTATACCATCATAAGTCATCAAAAGCTGTCGGTTTAAGTCAGAAGGTTTAATATTGCCTCCATGAGCTAAGACAAGTTTTCCTATTCCTGCAGCTGCGAGTTCTAAAGCTACGACGCTACCAACACCACCAACACGGGATATTAAAACCGATGCTTGTTTGAGTTTTTCCTGTCCTTGTTCGCCGAAACCAGGTACCCACATCTGCCATTGATAGGTTGCTTTTTCTTCTTCTGTTAATTTTTTCATCTACCTAATGTATTTAGTTGAAAGTTTCCCAGTCATATCAAATCCTGTTAAGAGGAACTTTGACAGTTTGTCTTTTGACAGAGTTAAACCTATTGTTTATAATATATAACGCTATTATATTAGGAGCTTAAAAATAATTCATTAGAGAATAAAATCTAGGAATTTAAGAAGCAGGTCTCCAAAATACCACTAAACCAAGAGTTAAAAAATATTCCTATAGTTAGTAATTATGCTAATATGATTGTCTTAGAAAACATTCACCATAAATACAGTAACCTCACGGTACTTAATAATATTAATATTCACCTAAAACCAGGTAAAATATTATGTTTGACAGGACCTTCTGGTTGCGGAAAAACTACTCTTTTACAAATCATAGCAGGCATAATTAAACCAACTTCAGGTAAGGTAAAAAATCAATTTGTACAGACAAGTTATGTTTTCCAAGAAGCAAGACTACTTCCCTGGCGTACCACTTTAGAAAATATTGCTTTTGGTTTAAAAGCAAAAAGAATAAGGAAAAAACAACGTCAAAAAATAGCGATCGCTCTAGCTCAACAATTAGGTATTAACGAAGCAGCTAACCAATACCCACATCAACTTAGTGGTGGAATGCAGCAGCGAGTTGCTTTGGGTAGAGCATTAGCAGTGGAACCCGATCTACTTTTGCTAGATGAGCCTTTTAGTGCTTTAGATATTGGTAGAAAACGCGATTTCCAGAAGCTATTGTTAAAGTTATTGAGCGAACGTAATATGGCGGCTATTTTAGTTTCCCACGACTTAGCAGAAGCAGTCTTAGTAGCAGACAACTTGATTATTTTATCACCCTCTCCTAGTAACATTGTCTATGAGTGGCAACCCGATCGACCGCCAACAGCAAGAGATGAGGCATACATTTACAAAACACTTTCTCAACTTTTGATGATTCCAGAAGTAGCGACCTGTTTCCGACTATCAACTGGATTATTTGTTGGTTCTAGCAGTTAGTCATTTCAGTTATCAGTTATCAGTTATCAGTTATCAGCTATTGCTTTTAGTTTAGGAGCAAAGCTTTATTAATTGTCTTACTACAAAAGTGACCTCCCTTGCTCTTAAAGTCAGTTATTAATTTAAACACTTTTCTGAAGGAGATATTCTTGTTGTTGTTAACGCAGTTCCTCTGGAAGAGGCTAGCTGACTGCTTACGTTAGTCGCCTACTTTTTTTGATTCTAATTTTACCGAATAATAAAGATTTAAAGCCTCTCCTTTCAAGGAGAAACAAGCGGTCGAGGGATGGATGGGTTTCCTAACCATATCCAATCGACCAAGAGAGAAAAATTTTTCCTTTGAGTCAATCCTCTTCTTTTCAAGGAGAGGAAATTATTAATTATTAATTATTAATTATTAATTATTAATTATTAAGAATGCTTAATCAAAAACGTCGTCAATTTTTACAATTAATATTAGCTACTACTGGTTTAACATTTACTACTAATTTATCTGAGGGAAAAGCAGAAAAAGTTATCGCTCAGTCTCAGGAAAAACTGGCAAACTTAGCCATTGGTGGCTCTCCAATTATGATTACAATTCTGCTAGCCTATTTAGCAGAACAAAGTTCAATTAAAAACTTAGTAGAAACAGTAGACTTCCGCATTTGGAAAACTCACGACCAACTCCGAGCAGATGCTGTTTCTGGAAAGCTACAAGTATCAGCAACTCCCACATCCCTTGCAGCAAATCTATATCAAAGAAAAGTTCCGATAAAATTACTTAATGTACTGGTTTGGGGAGTATTAAATATTTGGTCTAGCCAAAATATCCGCAGTTTTGAAGATTTAAAAAACAAAACATTACTAATAGCTTTCCGGGGCGGTTTGCCTGCTCAATTATTCTTTTATTTAGCCAAAGAAAATGGATTAGATCCAGAAAAAGATTTAAAAATTCAATACACCACAGACTTTGCTCAAGCAGTGCAATTATTATTAGCTGGTCGTGGTGATGCAGCTCTTTTATCTGAACCTGCTGGTACTGGTGCTGAACTTCGCGGTCAACAACAAGGATTAGATATAAAACTGGCGATTAATTTACAAGAAGAATGGGGAAAAGTAACAGGTAGAGCGCCTCGTTTTCCCCAGGCAGGAACTTTAGCTTTAACTTCTTTAATTGATAAATATCCCGATATAATTCAGACTATTCAAAATGGATTAGTTGAAGCGGTAAATTGGTCTCAAAAAAATCCTGATGATGCTGCTGCTTTGGGAGCAAAATATCTAGGTTTGAAAGCTCCTGTTATTAAAAAATCTCTGGGATATACTCCATTAGAAATGGTGAGTGCTAAGGATGCAAAAGAGGATTTAGAGTTTTGGTATTCTCGTTTATTGGAGCAAAATCCTAAACTTTTTGGTGGCAGTTTGCCCGACGATAAATTTTATTATGGATGATAAATATGACAGATTTTTTTAATCGCTGAAGAAACTAATTACCAGGCAATAATAGATATATAATTTCTCCAATCAACGAGATACATTTCCTAGTTAAGCTGTTCCCTAAAATGCTATATGTAGCAAACCAATAATTTGATTTATTGGTAAGGAAATAAAGTCTATTTTAACGGATAAAAATTAAGAAAACAGTTTTTTCTAGGAGTTTGGTAATTACACTCCCCATTTCCTTAGTGATATCATGTCCGGTTGAATAATTAGACTTTGGTGGAAGGAAGGCAGGAGGCAGGAGGCAGGAGGCAGAAGGTTTTCTCCCATTGTCACCTTGATTTTATACACGCTCCGATGCTACCGGACATGATATGAGATAAAAATTATTAGTAGCATTTTTTTTAGAGTTCTATTATAGGATTTCTCAGGTAAGTGAGGTACTTTTATCTTTCTTCCCTGTTGCCTGTTGCCTGTTACCTGCGCACAGCACTATAAATTTAATTTTTTTAAGGAGTTAAATATGTCAAAAATTTTCTTTATCGGATGATTTTTTTGTTTTAGGATAAAGAAGGAAGAAGGAAGAAGGAAGAAGGAAGAAGGAAAAGTATTACCTTGTCTAAGTTTTTAACTTTTGAACTGTCTTAAGCTTTACTTCGACTGCTATATAATTTCTTGAAATTATATCATGTCCGGATAAGAGCGCGATAGAACTCTGTTCCGTTTACGCGACCAAAAAAACTTTCTCTTTCTTCTTCTTTCTTTCTTCCTGACTCCTTTCTTCCCTCCTGACTCCTGATTTCAATGCAGCATTTAATTAGGAGAAGACCAAGAGCGAACCTCACCCAAAGTCACCGGAATTAGATCGCTCACATCAATAGTAAACCGGAATACCTTCTTCGCCCGACGGTTATTTTCAGGGTCAAAAAACTTCAACTGCACATCCCAACAATCACTATCCATCCTACAGAATGGACTCTTTGTCACCGCAATACTATCCAACTCCATGCCCACAGACACCGCTTGAGAAAAAGTTTGAGCTGCTTGGAAAGCATTAGTAGCAGCAAAATTCAACGCCCGGTCTTGAGAAGTTTGGCCCAAGTTCCGTAGATCGTAATAAACTCGATTCAAGAAACTACTCAAACTCCTCCGCATTTGCTCATCGTCAGCTTCTGCTTGTTCCCCACGCACTGCTGTCAAAGCCGAATTCACTAAAGTATTAACCCGCCAGCCATAAAGACCACGAGGACTAACAGGCTCAACTACAGGCAGCACTTGCCCTGAAAATAACCTCACTGTACGCCCAGTTAGTCGTCCGGGAATACTCACCCGCTCAATATACTCCTCAGCATCTTCTGCTTGCACTTCCCCTGATAGCAACTGCTGAAAAGCTTCATAAACATCCCGTGCAAATGACCCCGAAGGTTCGAGAGCGTAGATGGGAGTTAACTCCATATTCAAAGTCCAAATCAGAGACTTAGCTTCTGAAAGGTTAGCTGCCAAATAGTCCACCATCTGGCGTGCATCATAAGGGTTAGCTGGAATTTGGGTATTTTCAATAGTAACCGCCGGCATCAACTGTTTAAATGAGTCGCGTCTGGCTTCTGTTCCAAAGTCATAGCCCAATGTACCGATAACGTAGACTAAATTTCCCATTTCTTGAGGGGGTTGACTGGCAGTTATTCCATTTGTATTATTATTTGGCATAGAAGAAATTTGACTATCTGATGTATTAGTTGTTGATAATGGTTGTGAGGCAGTGACACTAGCTTCAATGGTGCCAGCAGCTACCACGCCAGTGTCCGATGGAATCTCATTATTATTTTCTGGACTAGCTGAGGCTTGCAAGTTCACTTCTGGAGTTGACTCACAACCACAACCACTGGCTTCGATACTATTATTTTGCTGTTCTGATTCTGACATTGTTTCTCCTGTTAAATGTGCAACAGCACCTGAGATATTGAGCTGACCTACTAAACAACGGCGCGTGTCTTCACTCAGACATGGAATAGCTGTCTTGAGCAAGGCAGTACGGACTTTTTGTGGGTCTAAATTTTCTCCCCTCTGCAACTGTAGAGCCATCAGTAATGCTGCCACTCCTGATACTACTGGCGTTGCAAAGCTAGTCCCACTTAATTGTATTGTACCGCCTCCTGGTTGAGCGCCTAAAATATTTTCCCCCAGGGCGAGAATACCCTGAGTTTGATAAGTCTGACCCCAGTTACTATAATCTAGAGGTTGTCCGTTTTCTCCTATTACTCCTACTGCCAATACAGCGGGAAGTGCTGCGGGAATGTGCAAGCATTCACAGCCATCATTACCTACAGCAGCAATAAGCAAAACGTTATTGTCTCGGCACAAATTTACCGCATGGTTAAGCCAGTCTTCAGCTTCACCATCATCTGTCAGCTCGCCCCCACTGATATTAATAATATTGGCTCCTGCATTCACAGCTTGTTCGATCGCCCGTGCCAAGTCTAGTTGAGAAGCTCGGTGACGAGAGTCTGAGAAAATAGGAATAATTAACCCTCGACAATGGGGGGCAATACCAGATACGGGAGAATTTGGCTGGCCGAAAATTATACTAGCAACATGAGTACCGTGGAGGGACATTTGATCTGTAGGACTAGCTTCGCCCTCCACCAAGGTTGGTAGTTTGGTCAAATTGGCTCCTGCAAAACAGGGATGCTTGAGGTCAACTAAACCGTCAAGTACTGCAACGCAAACCTCCGAGTTACCTTTGGTTTTTGCCCATAGTTGTTTAATA
>NZ_JAAHHG010000410.1 GCF_010692555.1 Okeania sp. SIO3B5
AGGCTACGGGAATACCACAACTCTGATAAAGAGCATGAAGAGACAGAACCGTAAAGTTTTGCCCAATATTAGTTGCATCTATTGCCAATGGCAGCCATTTTTCCTCACTATTCCATAAGCTAATAATTCACATCAGCGGAGATTAATTTCTTTGCGGTATTTTTAAATTAATCTCCGCTGATTTATTTTTTTTACTAGCCAACTTTTTATGCCATCAATGATTGGTTAGTACTCCTACTACTTGCAGAAAAGTATCTTTCACTTCTACCGAAGGAATCGATGCAAGAAAAATGTTTTTTTGTTGATTCTCTAAACTATCTAAATCAAAATAGGGGCATTTTTTTATTTTTTCTAAAACAATCCGCCCACTTTTTTAATTGATAATCCCCACTAAACTCATCAATATCACGAATCTGAAAAACTAAACCCAAAGGATTTTTACCTTTATCAGTTTTCGCAAATGTCATCCGAGCTGAAAGGCAAATATTTTTATCAAATGGATTGGATATAGATGATTTAATAGATAGCCTATATCCATTCCTGTCATTATATCCAAGCCTGTAGGGCAGTCCTCCTTCTCCCTTGGGCTCAATAGAAAATAATTTTTTCAGCGGAGATAAATTAGCTTTAATAAATTTCATTCTTTTCTATCCTCACAAACTAGACAATAGTGAATCAATAAGCTCAAACATTTCTAACTGCATTTCACTGAAAAAATCATAGTACCTCGAAGATCTGACAACTCCCTTACGCTTGCCAGTCATAAGATCAATTGTAATGCGGGGAGTAATGTCAGAAGTATATTTAAAAAAGTATTTTTTAATAGAGTAATCAAAGTAAGAGTAGCTGAAATAGACGCCTGCATGATTAAACAACTCAATAAAAAGTATCTCTACTCCTAAGACTTTATTTATCCGGTTTAGTAAGGACTGGTCAGTGCAAATAATCAAATCATTTTCAAGCCTCGAATATTCTGTAAAAGAAACGCCAAGCGAGATGGCAACTTCACGCTGAGAAAGTTCTTTATTGATTCTGGCAAGCCTGATAGTTTTCAATATACACTCCTCTACTTTTTAAAAATCCAATGACAGCTCTTATTCTGTTCTGTGTGCTAAATATGCAGCTTCCATGACTTAAAAAATTAATATTGATTTTTTTTTACATTTTAGGCTTTTGATTCCACTCTTTCCCATCAAGCAATCTTCCATTAATCTTAGGTCTAACCCCTCCCCACTGTTTAAAGAAAAATGGAACGCCAGCATCAACACACTGCTCACGAATTTCCTCTACCCATTTTTTCTCTATAGGACGACAGCCAGGGCCAGACTCACCACCAACTATCACCCAATCAATTCCAGTTGTCAAATCAATCTCACGCAAACTTCCTATCAATGGTTCGCAGGACAAAAATTTAATCTTTGCTGAAGTTTCTCGGAGCCAATTAATACGTTCAACAACATTTTCATCCTCAACTGAAACTCCCAACCATAAATTGTTCAGCCCTTCATAAGGAGTTTGCTCTCCCCAGGTCAAGGCGACACCATCCTCAAGCCAAAGCTTAGACATGAACTCTTGCATCCGTTCAGGGCGTTTAGTTAGCACTTGATAGGTATGCTGCGGTGTCTGCTTGATTACAGAAATCACCTGAAGTAAAAAAAGTTCTGGGACCTTGTCATGAAATAAATCTGACATTGAATTGACAAATATTTCCCGTGGCTTCCTCATCCTCAAAGGGATTGACAATCGCCCTGGATGACACTCGATCTCCTGGAATCCATTAGGATAAAATCTTTTCAATCTACCATTTGCTAATCTTTCAGCATAGCAATGCAAACATCCTGAACTAATTTTAGTGCAGCCAGTAACTACATTCCAAGTATACTGAGTCCATTCAATGTCTGATTTATTCATTCTTTTTCAATACTTTACTAAATTTTCCCAAACTCTCAAGCAATTGAAAGCGAATACCAGCTTCGATTTCGACAACAGTTTTATTCTCATCAAAGACAAACTCATAGGAAGAGAAGCATCCAAGGCCAATCGTTTCTTTTAAAATAAAACTTCTCAAGATATCAAAAAATGAGCGCCTCAATTCACAGTCAATAAAAATTATGTAAACATCTTTTTCCTCAGTGATTCTAGAAGACTTTAATTGCCATTTTATTGAATTAACATCAAGAGGAAACATATTTTCAACGCACATTTGAATTGCAATAGCCTTAACTGATTTACACATAACAAGCTTCACTTAAGCCCTTTTACTAATTTTTTGTACAAAATTTCAGCAGCCTTTGACCTAACTTTAGCTCTAATCTTCTTCACTGGCTTTCCCCCTAATTTCTCTCGATCATAAAGGTCGCCAAGATTTTGCAACACAGAATTAGTCCGATTGCGCTTAATCTCTACACGAGTAAAGCACCAAGACCAAAAAGCATTCATGGTTAGCACAGAGCCAGACCTATAGTGAACTTTCTTGGAACCGCTCCAATCTCTGACTGGAACTACCCCTAATATCTTGCGAAACCGCCTCAAACTTAAATCCTTGTTTGTCATTTTGCCGGATATTTTCCCCAGAGAGGTAATTACTTCCGGCAAACCATCGCTGCCAAAAAACTTTTCAATGGGATAAATTTGAGATAAAATTATTGCCTGCTGATTCATCCCAAATTGAAATTCGTCTTCCATTACTGATGTGTACAAGCGAAACTTATCCTTGGTTAGAGTTTGCTGAATAAGTTTTTCTATAAATTTCCCTTGTTCTCCAAGTAGACAAATGATTTGAGCATTAAATTCAGTAAATTGGGATAATCCAAATCCATAAGATTTTATGTAAAGCTCATCATATTTATTTTCATTCTCATCAGCCAGCCATCGCCAAAAAACAGAGGGCGACATTAGCAATCCGCGTGAAGATTTTATCTTGGCTACCTCGGGAAACTCGCAGTGCAAATCCTGATGGATTACATTTGTTAGCCGAGCAACCTCTTTCTCGTAAAAAATTCGACGGAAAATCAAATCTCTTAACTTACGGATATCATGATCCTGACGATTAACAAACTTTCGAGGATTATGATGATAATCAAACCAATAGCAAGCCAAGGCCAAACTATCAGCTTCGTCGTCCTTATCAGGAAGCGATAAAAATTTTCTGTATGGCGGTAGTGATTGATTAGGAATTAGCCACAGCTCACAATTTAATTTTTCCAGCCATAACTGCCAAAACTTTAAATATTTTAATCCTGTCGGTTCTGCGATCGCAATATCTGGAGCAAGTTCTCTTAGCTTCCCTACTCCCTCTGCATTATCTTCTAACCTAAAAAATTGAGTAGTAAGATAAGCTGCCCGAACATCTGAAGGCTTTGATGTCAGGAGGCACGCCACTATTTGCCCTCGACCAACATCAATGCCTAAAACTTTAGACATTTTTGGTTATAATACCATTAATTACCATATATCAAAAAAGGGCGCACGAATCATTTAGGGGAATAAATCCCATTTCACATCAAGCGCCCTTTTTCTAAAAAAAGCCCAAGAATTACTGAGGAAACTAAAGTCCAATTCATGTTAAGGGCTATACCAAGTATAACACGATACCTGTTGGTCAGAAAGGAACTCGCTCAATTTCAACTAATTGCTTGACCTGTTGCTCTGTGAAGCCAGCGTCAAACAGCGATGCTTTCTCATAAACAAATATATCCTCACCATCGTCCTCAAAAGTACCAATTTGCTTGCCTTTATCATAAATGTCCAAAAGGACACTGTTGTACAGGTTTTTTGTCAATGCAAAAGTAAATTCAGGAAACAAACCCTGAATCTGAAACTGTATGTTATCTAGAGTTGGTGTCGATTCACAGTCGCTTGCCAAAGGTTCAGGGGCCACTATGTTTAAGTCAAGTTCGCATTGCTCGCTTTCTTGACCTGGCGACCGCCCTGAGCCTCGATTTTTTCCATTGGTCTGACCAGCTGGCTTTGGGGATGTCAAAAATCCCTCCAGTTTTTTGATTTCTTCTGGTGTCGGCGGAACTGATTTAGCGACAGCAGTCAGATCGGACCTAGAACACACGCTAGGTTCTTCTTCCCCGTCAAAGAGAACGGCCCTTTCCTGGAGGCCTAGAAGCTTCCCATCTAAGTAGAAGCCTATCAAACGGCCAGTTAGCGCCTTGTTGTCGCTAGAAGCCTTAAGCCTTACCTGGTCTCCCAATACCGCCCCCTTCCGTTTTTTACCAACTCGTTGAGTGATAAACTGAAACTGGTTCCTTTCAACCAAATTCATTTCTTCCCATGCTAATTCTACGAGCTTAGGTCCTAACTTTTGTTTTGTAGCTTCTAACGCTTTATTATTAACACAGGCTAAAAGGGTTGCGATCGCATCCTTAGCCTCTACCTCAAGAGGGGGGGGGAGGAACAGGAGGCGATGCTTGCGTTGACTTACCTTCATCTTTTAGCTTTGGGGTTCCTGTAGGTTTTAATTCTTCAGAATTTGAATCCTGTTCAATAATTCCTTTTAGCGACTCTGAATCAAGGGGGATAAATTCAAATCGAATCACCCACACTACTTGTTGGTCGTCAGCGTCAAAAAATTTATCAACGAACTGTCGTTTTGAAAGTCGAGGAAAACCTTCTAGTTTCAAATCAGAGTCTGGCATAACTGCTAATAGCTCTTGATAAGGTTCGCTGGTAAGACGACAGTAACCTACACATTCTCCACCACGACTATTAGTCAGCGCAGGATAAATAGTTTGCGGAGATTTTCTATAAGTATTAATAAAACTTTGAGCATAACCATCCTTCCACGAACGTCGAGTCACTGACTTTTGCCCGGATGTCAACTGCTCTAGAGTATAGGCAAAGCTTATCCCTTTTTTACTTGGGATTAATCCAGCTTTGTCGTCCGTTTCGTCTACATCAAGGCTTACTAACCCTGGTTCCGGTTTGTCGTGATCAAGACAAGCCAACTCTGGCTCTGGTTCATCAGGCTGTTGGAACCACCAATCCACCTTTTCAAAAGCATCAGCTATTGTGTCAACGACCCGAAAATACCTTAGTCCTTTGTTGACAATAATCTCTTTAGTCTTGCCATCAGCCTTGTGTTTTACAGTCACCCATCTATCGGTCACAGTGTCTGTAATAGCCACCTTGTTGTCATCCTCGACAATTAATGTCCAGGTCTTTGGCAATTCAGAAGCAATTTGTTCTGCAAAAGTAAGTTGCTGATTAGTATTGACTGGAGCTTCTGTAGCTGACTCGCTTTCCTCGACAACATCAATAGTTTGCACAGACTCCACTTTTTCTTCAATGTGAATACTCTCGAGGGGATTTTCTGCTAATGGTGGATAAATTACTTCAGCTTCCTCGCTTTCATCTGAATCGTCAGGTCCTTCAATTTCAATCCTGATAGATTTGCGTGAATCATCAGGCTTAATATCAATGGGTTTGTAGTTATAACTTGAAAGCAAAGCATTGAGTCGTTCGGAAATATCAGATATTTCCTGGCTATCAGACTGCATTTGCGTAACCTCTGATTGCGCTTGCGCTAACTGACGTTCCAAAAGAGAAACTAGCTCTTGCCTCTCGTTAATTTGGGATTCTAATATCATGGTATTTGATGAGTTGAAATTTAATTATTTTGTAAAAATATTAATCATCGGTAGATGATTGCAGCTGTGTATTGCGACGAACCTCAGTCAGTTTTTCCAGATTCATGTGAGCAATATATTCTAAGGAGAATCCTAATTCATCAGCTAGAACTGATACTTGACAAAGAATACTCCCCAGCCTTGTGGCCATTTCTGTCCTGGCATAATCATCAGCATCTTTACCTTGAAAACTCTGGATGATATTTGCGACTTTCACTGCTTCCCCGAACATCACAGAAGCACAATCCGGCAAAACATTATCGTTAGGATAGTCGGCAAGATTTTTTGCCTTTTGTTGATAATCGTCAAAATTAGATATTAAATTCATCTCTTTCCTTGGTACTTGACTTAACTTCGCTGAAAATCTTAGCTGCGATCAAAGCATATTTAGCTCGCCTTTGAATCTCTAGTTTTAATGCTGCTTCAGTATAGTCATCAGCAATAATATATAAATGGCTTGCTAGCGATTCAAAAATTGTGCCCTCAAGGTGTTGTTGAAAATTGTCTACTGGTTGACTCAAAATTAACGCTCCCCTAAAACCTTATTTTCAAAATCAACAATTTCAAAATCAGGGAAAATATCTAGAACCGGAGATAGTTGCAAGTATTTTTCAGCGATATAAGATTTGAATTTAATAGCTTGAATCCAGGGTGCATCTTTTTGATATCCTGTTTGATTCTTGTTCAAGCACTGTTCGGCCAATTTTCCGTCTATAGGTCTTAAAGGAAGCCAAAGTGACAAATCATAAGTATATTCATCAGACAGATAAGAAAGACCAGAATCCAAACGCCCTGGCAATATGTGTACTGCACAGATGATGTACTTCCTCCCTTGCTCTAACAGTCCCAAACCTTCTCCCGCAGCAACAACAGTATCCCTCAGTTTAAATTTAGGTTCTTTCATCCTTTTTTATTTTGTTCAAATTCAGTAACTTCTAGGCTGGGAAAAACTTCTGGTTCTGAGGCTAGCTCAAGATCCTGCTCTGAAACATTATAAAAATTGAACCTAATCTCTTGAGTCCAAGGGATATTTTGTTGGTACTCCCTCTTCTCCTTAGCCTTGTACCACTCAGCTGTCCTCCCATTCGACGGCTCTGCTAGATCCCAGTACATCAAACGATAATGATAAGTTCCAGTGAAGTAAGAAACACCTGGGGACTTATCCGAGGGTAATTCCGTAGGCTCAAGACTAATTCCAGCTACTATGTACTTTCGGCCAGGTTCAGCCGTCATTATTGTTCCTCTGCTAACGACAACCGTATCTCCTAGTTTGAATTTAGGTTTCTTCATTGAAACGTTCTGCTAATGATTGACAACTATCTCTGTAAACATTAACGACTAAACAGCTAAAGTCAAAAGCTCGTTGTAATTTAGCTCTTTGCTCTTCAGCTCCAAGGTCTTGATCGGGTTGAAAAAGTTTTATGGCTAACTGTTTATAAATATCTATTACAGCAAAATGCAAATCCATTTTAGTGCGATAGATTGCATATCTAACAGTTTCATGAATTGTTTCCCCGAAATCATAACTGTCAGTAATCTCTACTTTTAAAGTCTCACTCTTTAAAAGTTTTTCCTTGATTCTGTCTACTAAATAATCTGCAAAATTTGCATGGTCTCTGTCCATGGCTTCTATTTCGTCTTTCCTCATTGTCGATCCTCCCTTGAATATGCTTCCAAATCAGTTTCAAAAATAGGGTATATAAGGTTTGCGTAATTAGTTGCATCAATCCACATAACTAAGTGATACTCATAATGCGGACGGGCAGAATCATCGAACATACTATTTATTGAAAAGTCCCGCAGTGAAACTCCTGCAACGTAAAAACGCTGATTTCTAACAAAAGGGTAGTAGCAAGTTCCTGTGACAACTACCTGTTGACCTATCTCAAACTTTGGTTTAAACAATGTAATTTTCCTCAATGAAAATCTTGACTAGCTGAAATCTGCTGGGAATCGTATCGTTTTGATCCGCTAATCTTAAATCTGCCTCTCGGACACTTTTCACATATTCAATTTTCTGAGGAAAAGGAATATTCGGTTGATACCCTTCATTTTTGGATTTTTTAAGGGCTTCGGACCACTTTATCAAGTGTGAAGGATCGTATGGCTGCGGTATAGTCCAACTAACAAGACCATAAACATATCTTCCATTCCAATAAGCATTCCTCAAGGATGAGTCCCACTCCCCTAATTGATGAATTTCCCAACTGACGGAACATACTAAATATTTGTGTTCATCAAAACGGTGGATTACAGTATCTCCTAATTGAAATTCAGGTTTTTGTTGCATAATCAAATCCTCTGCTAAGTTGGGCGTTTGTTGCCGTAGTCGCCAAATTTGCTCCCCCATCTGGCTTGCCTATAATGCCTCATATATGCTGCGTCCCTGGTTTTGGTCGATCGCCACTGGGTGAATCCCGAACGATTTGGGCGATCGCGATAAGTAGGAGCTTCTACAGCAGCACGATATCTTTCGGCAGTTTCTATTCCAGCACTTTGGAATAGTAGTAAATATTGATTGATTTGGCCTTGTAACATTTGTCTGTTTTTAAGTAAAGAAACCGTTATCGTCAAGAAGAAAGCCCCTGGTTAAGTAATTAACTTTTGTCGGCTTGAAATGAAAATCTTCAACCCTTCTTCTACTCAATTTCCATTAATCGATATCCAAAAATCGAATTCGCCTGTATCTATTACCCATTCTGTCCAAGTAGCAAAGTTGTCTAGCAAAATAACAAAACCTTTTATAAATTTGTCTTCTCGCTCACTTGCTACCTCGAATAGTTTATCTGCTAATATCTCGGCAATTTTTCCGGCTTTAATCATTTTTTTTGTCAGATTCATTTTCATTTTTGTCAAACTTAAACTTAATAATTTTTTAGAGCAAAATAAACTTTGCTCAAGTTCGGGCGATCGCGATAAGTAGGAGCTTCTACAACAGCACGATATCTTTCGGCAGTTTCTATTCCAAAGTGCTGGAATAGTCGTAAATATTGATTGATTTGGCCTTGCATCATTTGTTTAAGTAAAGGGCCTCCCACTGGAGAAGAAGGCCCAAGTGCAGGAATTAATAATAAGTTAGATTCTTCAAGAAAAAACATGAAGCTTGAGATGTCATCTACGTCTACTTTTGGTTGATTGCCTCCTAACTTTTTTTTTCTGTGTATGATTGACATAGTAGTTTAATCTCGCTAAGATGTCAACATTGAACTGCAATCTTTCAAGGGAAAATAGGCTAGGATAGTAATGCAATGAACGTCAAATCAAGAGCAGATGCCGAAAACAGTACATCAAAAATATGGGGAGACAAAAGCTCAGACAACTATCAAGTTGACTCCGGCTTGTATGAACTTCCTCGACAAATTGAAGAAGCAGAAAGACTTGAGCCGGAGCGAAGTATTGGAACAATTAGTAAGGGAGAAAATGCAACCGCAGCCACCGCCACCATTGACGGAGGAGGAGGCCGTACTAAAAAACTAGCGAGCCAGTTGGAACTGTTGAAAGAAGTTTTTTATGAATACGTAGGGGAGCATCGTGGCCGACTAGAACAAAGATTAGATGAAAATAAACAGTTCACTCAAAAATTTGA
>NZ_JAAHHG010000411.1 GCF_010692555.1 Okeania sp. SIO3B5
ATATTTGTTTGAGCAATTTTATGTCTGGAAAAAGTACTAGCTTTTCGGTGGCAAGAGCTGCATAAAGCTAGTATTTTGGGATGATTATGACAGAAAAATTGAGGTACAATTCTTACTTCTACCTCCTCGCTCCCGAACCATTTCTCCTGTCTCCTGTCTCCTGTCTTCCCCTCCCCTCCTGGGAGGGGCTAGGGGTGGGTTGGGAGGGGCTAGGGGTGGGTTGGGAGGGGTTAGGGGTGGGTTGTCTCCTGTTTTCCCCTCCTGGGAGGGGTTAGGGGTGGGTTAAAAGACTTTTTCAGCAAGCCCTAAGTAATAATAGGACTAATATGGGGAAGTTAAAAGCGAGTGCTAATTGGCGAGGTTTCCTCAGAATGTAAGATGCACTCAATACAGTCAAAAGTATTGATTTGTAATTGTTTTAGAATTTTGTAAATGGTCAGTTATTTCCGCCATCCTGCACTAGAAATCCTAATCAGATAATTAACCTACTAGAAAGAAAAGAAAATCAAAAGAATTTTAATACTCGATAAATTTGAGCTGTATAATATTATATCAAAGAGTTAATCTCCCTTAAAAATCTTGAGGTTATTGTGATGGAAACTATTCGTATTCGTCTACAGGGAATGAGTTGCGCTGCTTGTGCAAATAGAGCTGAAAAAGCCATTAAAGAAGTATCAGGCGTCATTGAATGTAATGTTAATTTTGCTCTCTCTCAAGCTACAGTTTCTTATAATTCTCAAAAAACTAATTTAACTTATATTCAAGAATCTGTAAGAGAAGCTGGTTATCATGCTTTTGCCGAATCTGAACAAGCAGAAGATACTGAAAAAAAAGCTAGGGAAGCAGAAGAAAAAGAGCTAATCCGTAAAGTTATTCTTGGGGGAATTGTTAGTAGTTTATTAGTCATTGGTTCTCTACCTGCCATGACAGGATTACATATTCCTTTTTTTCCTAGTTGGCTACATAATTCTTGGGTGCAATTATTTTTGAGTTTACCTGTGCAATTATGGTGTGGTCAAAGCTTTTTTGTCGGAGCATTTAAAGCATTTAAATATCATACTGCTGATATGAATACCTTAGTTTCTTTAGGAACAGGTGCTGCTTATTTATATTCTTTATTTGCTACTTTTAACTCGAATTTCTTTATTAATCAAGGCTTAAAAGCAGAAGTGTATTATGAAGCTTCATCAGTTATTATTACCCTTCTCCTATTAGGAAAATTATTGGAAAATCGTGCTAGAGGAAAAACTTCAGAAGCTATTCATAAATTAATGGGTTTACAACCAAAAACTGCTAGGGTTATTCGTAATGGAAAAGAGAGCGATCTTCCCATTCAAGAAGTTGTAGTAGGAGATATTGTTTTAGTCCGTCCTGGAGAAAAAATTCCTGTAGATGGTGAAGTTGTAGAAGGAGAATCTTCTATTGATGAATCTATGGTGACAGGTGAACCCATTCCTGTTCAAAAACAAGTAAGAGATGAGGTAATTGGAGCAACAATTAATAAAATAGGAAGTTTTAAATTTCAAGCGACAAAAGTTGGTAAAGATACAGTATTAGCCCAAATTGTACAATTAGTAAAAGATGCTCAAGGCAGTAAAGCACCTATTCAAAAATTAGCAGATAAAATAACTGGATGGTTTGTTCCTACAGTAATAACCATTGCGATTCTAACTTTTATTATTTGGTTTAATACGATAGGAAATTTAACTCTTGCTATGATTAGTACTGTAGGAGTTTTAATTATTGCTTGTCCTTGTGCTTTGGGTTTAGCTACTCCCACTTCAATTATGGTTGGTACTGGAAAAGGAGCAGAAAATGGAGTGTTAATTAAAGGAGCAGATAGCTTAGAATTAGCACACAAATTAACGACTATTGTCTGTGATAAAACTGGAACAATTACTCAAGGAAAACCTAGTGTTACTAATTATATTACGGTTAAAGGTGTCACTAATAATAATGAAATTGAACTATTAGCAATAGCTGCCGCTTTAGAAAAAAATTCAGAACATCCTTTAGCAGAAGCTGTAGTTAATTATGCTCAATCTCAAGGAGTACAAAATCCTTTGCCTGAAGTGACTAATTTTGAAGCTGTAGCAGGAATGGGAGTACAGGGAAATGTATCAGGAAAGTTGGTACAAATTGGTACACAAAGATGGATGGATGAGTTGAAAATTGATACTCAAACTTTACAGTCAAATCGTCAACAATGGGAAAGTGAAGCAAAAACTACTGCTTTAATAGTTATTGACGGAAAAATTGAAGCCTTAATTGGAATTGCTGATGCAATTAAACCATCTTCAATAGAAGCAGTTAAAGCTTTAAAAAGAATGGGATTAGAAGTAGTAATGTTAACAGGAGATAATCAAAAAACGGCAGAAGCGATCGCCTCTGAAGTGGATATTAAAAGAATTTTTGCTGAAGTACGTCCCGACCAAAAAGCTAGTATTATTCAATCTATTCAACAAGAAAGAAATAGTTTAAAACAAAAGCATAAAGTCGTCGCGATGGTAGGAGATGGAATTAATGATGCTCCTGCATTAGCTCAAGCAGATGTAGGAATTGCTATTGGTACAGGCACAGATGTGGCAATGGCAGCTAGTGATTTAACTTTAATTTCTGGAGATTTGTGGGGGGTTGTTACGGCAATTCAACTCAGTCAAGCCACCATGAAGAATATTCGTCAAAATCTATTTTTTGCTTATATTTATAATGTTTTTGGTATTCCTATTGCTGCGGGTATTTTATATCCCTTTTTTGGTTGGTTATTAAATCCAATGATTGCGGGAGCAGCTATGGCATTTAGTTCAGTTTCCGTGGTAAGTAATGCTTTGCGTTTAAGGAAGTTTAGACCCAAAGTTAATCTATAGAAATAATTAATAATTAGGGTCTGCTGAAAAAGTCTTTTTGTCAGGGGAGAATTCAGAATTCAGAATCCAGAATCCAGAATTCAGGAGGAATGGGAATTATAGAAGAGGTAGTTAGAAGAATCATCCCTTGATTTTCTTCTCCTAGAAATGCCCAAAATGCGCTCCTTTTTGAGCGATTGGAGCTAAAAACAAGGTACTTTTTCAAGACCTAAAAAGGCACTTACCAATATCAGTAAAAGCTTTGATATTTAATCAGCAAGCCCTAATTAATAGTTAATAATTAACAATTACCTCTTATTTTCAAGGGTAGGATTTAGAGGTTGTCTGAGAAGTTCCTTATGCTACATCCAAGCCCCCTAAATCCCCCAATTTTGGGGTACTTTTAGAAGCAAATTGACTCTTATTCCCCCCAAAGTTGAGGGGCTAGGGGGGCAGAATTCAGTATCAAAAAACTTTTTATAATTCTTCTTAAGCTTAAGGAAAATTTTTTCTTGTTTCTCCTTGAAAGGAGAGGCTTTAAACCTTAATTATTCGGCAATGAAAATTTTGAAAGCATTTCAAGGTTTTTAGAGCTTAATTTGCCAACATATCTATTATTTGTTATAGTATACGATACTAATTTAGTATAAATTGACGAGCAAGTATTTATGTCGATAAAAGTTTATGCTTTTTATAATAATAAAGGTGGTGTTGGTAAAACAACTTTATGTTCCAATGCTTCAATATTGTATGCTGAAAATAATCCAGAGACGCAAATTTTAGTTATTGATATGTGTCCTCAAGCTAATATTTCTCAATTTTTGCTTGGAGGTGGAAAAGAAGGATATGAAAATAATCAAAAGTTGCAAGTAGCTTACTCAAGACGTAATATAGTAGGCTTTGTCGATTGGATTTTGAACGGTAATTCTGAATTTAAATCATTACCAAAAATTCTACTTATACAGTAAAAGCATCACTCTATAATGACTCTATTCCAGAAAATCTATATTTAATTGCTGGTGATTCTTTTTTAGAATCTTTGTCGTTAGCTCTTAATTATTCCGTACTTAATCCAGCAAATATTACTGCATGGAAAAATCATATGACAGCAATTAAAAGATTATGTCAAAGTGAGTTTGACAAAGAAAAATATAAAGAATTAGTTGTTTTCATAGACTGCAATCCTAGTTTTTCTATCTATACACAGATGGCGTTACTTTCTTCTGATTATTTAATAATTCCTATTATGGCTGATTTTACTTCATTAGAAGGAATTAAAGGAATTTTAATGCTACTTTATGAACAATATCCTTCCGAATCTCTCAAAAAATATGCCAGTAAAGTCCTCACATTTAATAAACAAGTTAAGCGATTCGAGCTGAAATTACCTAAAATAAAACAATTTGTTTTTAACAATTACACAAGCAATAAAGGTGTAGCTAATGCTTATAATTCTATCAGACAAGAATTGATTAATTTTTGCTATGAACAATATCAACATTTTCCTCAATATTTTACTAAGAATGATAATCCATTAAACTGTCTCAGTACATGGCAAAATGCCTATGTTACCAATGTCAAAGATTTTCATTCTTCAGGAAAAGTCTCTGCATCTCTCGGCATTCCTTTACATCAACTTCCTGCTCAAGGGCAAAATTTTAAAATGCCAGATGGAAAAGAAATTACTTTAGCTAAACATAGATATAAAGAGGCTGTCGAAAATATCAAATCTTTAGTCTCAAAATTATAACTTTCATCTCAATCTTATGGAGATAAGAAAACAAAAGTATCAAACCTATTTTTTAAGATATTCCTTTTCTGTAGTGACTCAGACTTGATACTAATGGCCTTGAGAACATGGACTACTTAGGTTTCTTCTCCAAATATTATTCTCTAACAGGAATGTTAGAACTTTTTTTACTCTTAATACTTACTATTAAATTTTTATAACTTGGTATGTTACATTTCGTCGTGCGAAATGTAGGATTGAAGATTTGTAGAAATAATTATAGACAAGTGACATACTCCCACACGCTCGCTGACGGTATAGTGTGGGCTTCTCGTTTCACAGTCCCGGTATCCCGTCGGACTCCACGAGCTTTAAGAACGAGATGCCCCACCGCTCTTTTTGCACATAAAAACTGCTCACCTAGTTCCGCAATAAGATTTTACGTTTTCCAACGGTTGACTAGGAATTCGGGCCAACAACCCCATATCCTAACGAGTCGCACAAATTTTCATGGTTCATTACTGGCGGCGATTAGCTCAAACCAGCATAATTCGATGATAACATAAAAATTTGTAAATTAATGGGACATCGAGTCCCATTAATTTACCGCCGATTCATCTGGTCGCCAAATGACAGATTATGGCGATCTGCTTCTCAGCGATTTAGCTAAATATTCTCAATCCATATATTATTATTCCAATGTCAGATTTTATGGTAATGGTCCATATTTGAAAAATCAAGATAACTTTAAGTCAAGAGTAGGTCATATCCTCTAAAACTCTGGAATACTGACCGTAATATCCACTCAAACATTTATCATAACTAATTGAAGGGACATCATTAAATTATGCAAGAAGAAAAAGAGACTACAAAAGAAGTAGGAGTCAACCCTACAGAAGCAGGTCCTCTAACTACAGTATCCAATCCCGAGCCTGAAGAAACATCCGATCAACTCCAAGGTATTAAAAACCAAATCTTGGAAATTTTATCAGAACTACCAGCTATTATCTCTGGCTTCTTTGGACAATATCAAAAACCGATAGTTACTCTCGGTTTGATTTTAGGACTTATTGTTACTCTAAAAGTAATGTTGGCAGTAATCGAATCATTAAATGAGATCCCACTGCTAGCCCCAACTTTTGAGTTAATTGGTATTGTCTATTCTGGCTGGTTTATATATCGCTATCTACTTCGTGCTTCTAACCGCCAGGAGTTATCGGTAGAGCTTCAAGCTTGGAAAGAACAACTTTTCGGGGAAAAATCATCAGATAAATAAAAAAAGTTCCAACAACTAGACATTGGTTAATAATTTGAAATTAAATTTTAAATAAATTAACCAATGTCTTAATTTTTTGGCTACTTTTATGACCTACAAATTTGTTGCAGAGTAGCAGTAAAATTAGGATAAGAAATGCTTGCAGCTTCAGCCTGATGGATATTGGTAGTATCAGTAGCATTAAGAGCAGCGATCGCCAAACTCATAGCAACTCGATGATCCCCATAACTCTCAACATCGCCACCAGTCAAGGCTACACCACCAGTAATTTCTAACCCATCAGGTAATTCTGTCACTTTAGCTCCCAGTTTTTGAAGTTGAGTGGCCATAGCCATCAGGCGATCGCTCTCTTTTACCCGTAACTCAGCGGCATCCTTAATAACAGTCGTCCCCTCAGCAAACATAGCAGCAACTGCCAAAATGGGAATTTCATCAATGAGTCGTGGAATTATCGCACCAGAAATTTCACAAGCTTTCAAAGGACTGTAACATACTCGTAAATCAGCCACAGGTTCTCCTGCCACAACTCGCTGATTTTCCTGTATAATATTAGCCTCCATCATTTCCAAAGCTTCTAATATACCTGTACGAGTAGGGTTAACACCAACATTTTCAATTACCAATTCCGATCCAGGTACAATAGCTGCTGCTACTAACCAAAAAGCTGCCGAACTAATATCACCAGGCACAACCACATCTTGGCCTCGCAATTCAACTGGGCCAGCCACAGTAACACTATTTGTTTCTGGATCAATACTAATTTGAGCGCCAAAAGCTTGCAACATTCTTTCGCTATGGTCTCGTGAAAGAACAGGTTCTGTCACCGTAGTTTTCCCTTCCGTCATTAAACCAGCAAACAAAATACAAGATTTTACCTGAGCTGAAGCAATGGGAGAATGATAATGGATCGGTCGTAATCTTTGTCCCTGAATTGCCAGTGGGGCTAAAGATCCACCTTGTCTACCCCAGATTTGAGCGCCCATTTGTATCAGAGGATCGATCACACGGGACATGGGGCGCTGAACCAGGGAGCTATCTCCAGTAACAGTAAAAAAACGTTCGGGATGGGACGCCAAAATCCCCAACATTAGTCGCATTGTAGTGCCAGAATTACCACAGTCCAAGACCTGAGATGGTTCTGTGAGATTATCTAGTCCCACCCCTTGAACTTCCACTAAGTCTGTATTCAGTTGAGAAATATCGGCCCCAAGAAGTGAAAAACATTGAGCAGTGCTGCGAGGATCTTCTCCTAGGAGTAAGCCTTTTATAGTAGTTTTCCCTTGAGCGATCGCTCCTAGCATAAGAGACCGATGAGAAATTGATTTATCTCCAGGAATTGAAATGTTACCTTTGAGGCATAGACCTGATTGTGGTCTTTGAATTATCAAAATTTCTTGACTATTTGTAATTTTTGTAGTAACTACAGCAGCTATCATAAAATTAACTATAAATTTGCACAGCCACAATTTTATAGGAGTTTGGGAAGAGTGAGGAGCAAAATACCTGTGCAGAATTTATTTAATATCAAGTCCGGATAATTTAGTGATAAAAAAACCTATCTTGATAATGCAGAACAAATATCCTTATTCTCCTCGCTCCCCATTCCATAAGGGAAATTTTAGCGACTAGATTCGCTCAAAAAATTATTTAGGCTTGTAGGGTATAAGCAAACTTCGGCTATGCTGACGAATTGGAAAAAGCAGGAAGATTTAGATTTCCTCGCACAAGTCAGTAGCGTTCCATTACAGCAAGGTTTGAGACATCTACAAACTGCTTTTCCTCCGGAATGCTGCGCAAACACTAACTTTTTCAGTGGACGTGCAAAATATCCTAACTTTAAGAAAAAACCTATGGGGTGGTAGTGCTGAATTTACAAAGTCGGCATTCAAGTGGAAAGATGGTCAAATATATTTGGCTAAGTGTGCTGAACCATTACCTATTAGATGGAGTAGGCAACTGCCACAAGATTGTGTCCCTAGCACAATTACAGTCAAGGTTGACCCCTGTGGTAGATGGTCTGTTTCTTTAAGAGTCAATGATACCAGGAATTTATTGCTTAAGCCAGTTAACAAACACAATCGCATCTTAATCATTGCCAAGTGCTTAATTTTACACTACTATTCAATCGTTGATTATTTTAGCGCTTTACCTGCTTTCTTTAGCCACAAGTTCCTCAACTGAGCAGATAGTATCTTTGACAACTTGGAGGAAAAAACTTCAATAATTCGCCCACGGTCTGAAGTTAGATTAGATATGCTCTTAAATCCAGAATTAATCAATAAATGAATCCACTGAAAACATTGAAATATCCAACGTAAAGTTGGTCTATTAGTAGGACTACCCAATTGATTTTTTACAGTAGATTGACTAGGTTTTAAAGTTTGGCGTAGTTGAGGTTGACAATCACGTATAATACCAGTTTGATAAATCTTTGCTACAAATACTTAGGTTACTGTTTAGGAGTCAGGAGACAGGAGTCAGGAGTCGTATGGAAATGGGTTTTATGCCATTTATTATATAAAAGTTTATCTTTTTCCTCCAATAAATATTTCCTACAAATTATTTTAATACTGCTTATTATCTGTAACATTCTTTTTTCAAATTGGTATAAACCAACAAACATAAACCCATAATTAACCCCAAAGCTTCGATTCGATCAGGGGATTTAAGGAAGATACTATCAGTTAAAAATAGTGGGTCCAATAATTCCTCCTACCAAACCTAGGTGGTCTACATTAGTCACTTCTATTGACATTTTCTCCTCTTTTTTGATCTTCTCCTTTGTAAGCATTCAGCCGTCAGCAATCAGCAATCAGCTATTGCTTTTAATTTTAGATAAAAGCTTTACTAATTGAGTCAGAACTTATACTTACTATAAAAGCTGGCTGAAACAGTTTATATTCATTAAACCCCCTTTTTTTTTGCTGAGAGCTGACAGCTAATAGCTGAATGCTTACTCTCCTTTTTTCTAGAATCACACTTTGAGGTTTTTTTTCTTGAGTCTAATACCAGTTTGATAAATGTTCGTTACAAATGGTAGAAGTAAGAAAGAAGAAAGAGGGAAGAAGGAAGAAGGATTGAATTTTGAAAAAAAAGGGAAAAACAATAGAAATAAATATCTAGAATGAACTGGAGCAGCTATTTTTAAGCATATCCGAACGAGGTCTACCTTTTTGTAGCATTCTTTTTTAAAATTGGTATAAATACTTACTCAAGTTTTCCCCTCTTTATGTAAGCATTCAGCTATTAGCCAGCCTCCTACCGGAGGAACTGCGGACTTCAGCTAGCCTCCTCCGGAGGAACTGCGGACTTCAGCAATAATACCTTGTGCTTAAGGACAAGTTTTAAATGAATATAG
>NZ_JAAHHG010000412.1 GCF_010692555.1 Okeania sp. SIO3B5
CAGTAGCTATTTGTCGCACCGCTTCCTGTCGCACATCCGAATCATCATCAGAAACAACCCATTGTTTGAGTAAATCTAAAATACCAGGTTCGTGTTTCCAACCAGTAGCTATTTGTCGCACCGCTTCCTGTCGCACTTTCCAATTATCATCAGAAACAACCCTTTGTTTGAGTAATTCTAAAATTCCGGGTTCGTGTTTCCAAACAGTAGCTATTTGTCGCACCGCTTCCTGTCGCACATCCCAATTATCATCAGAAACAACCCATTGTTTGAGTAATTCTAAAATTCCGGGTTCATTTTTCCAACCAGCAGCAATTTGTTCCACCGCTGCACTTCGCACAGCCCAATGATCATCAGAAACAACCCATTGTTTGAGTAATTCTAAAATTCCGGGTTCATTTTTCCAACCAGCAGCAATTTGTTCCACCGCTGCACTTCGCACAGCCCAATGATCATCAGAAACAACCCATTGTTTGAGTAATTCTAAAATTCCGGGTTCATTTTTCCAACCAGTAGCAATTTGTCGCACCGCTTCCTGTCGCACTTTCCAATTATCATCAGAAACAACCCTTTGTTTGAGTAAATCTAAAATACCGGGTTCGTGTTTCCAACCAGTAGCTATTTGTCGCACCGCTTCCTGTCGCACATCCGAATCATCATCAGAAACAACCCATTGTTTGAGTAAATCTAAAATACCAGGTTCGTGTTTCCAACCAGTAGCTATTTGTCGCACCGCTTCACGTCGCACATCCGAATTATCATCAGAAACAACCCTTTGTTTGAGCCAAGTATAAGTTTCTGGATCATCCCTCCAAGTTGTAGCCACTACTTCCACAGCTTGAGTACGAATTTCATAAACTAAGGCTACATTTTTCTCATAAATTTCTTGAGAGTAAGAATCATTAAAAGATATACCGTCGTAAGGTTCATAATAATAACCAAGGTCATACTCCGTCAAACCTTTTAACCTATTTAATAATCTTTCCTCCACATCATCAATACTCTGACGACTCCTAACTTCAAACAAACACTTACCAGCCAAAAATAAATTATGAAACTTTTCCTCTTCCCCCTCTTGCTCCAGCAAATAACTAATAATATCTCCCACAAACTTAGTATCAATCATCCCTACAATTAACCGCAAAACCTCATGCCATTTTTCATCGCGCCAATGCTTACCAAAAACATCATTTATCAACCCATCTATTTCCAGACTTTGTGTTTCCTTAAACTGCCAAACAAAACTCCAAGCACAGAAATATTCCAAAAAAGTTCGATGCACAAAAGCATAATATTCAGCCCCAACAAAACACAAAATAAAATTCCGAGTCCGCAACTGTTCAATCAACGCCTTAGCCATCGGTCTCGCATCATTTATATCTATACTTTTAAGATATTCCGAAATAATCTCCCTTAAATCCTTTTCAGCAATCAAATTACCAGCCAAACCAGCCTCATTTTCCTGCATAAAAAAAGCTACCCGACGCAAAATTGCCTGTTTATCTTTATAGTCAATAGTTATCGGGTCAATTTTCGCATCAACTAACGCTCGTTCCATATCCCATTGCTGTAATAAAACCCGCGAAGCTTGATTATAAAGTTCCGCCCTATCTCTCGGCAATTCTTGATGACGATTCAAGATAGCCATCATAGTTAATAACAGGGGATTTCCTGCCAATTCTTCAATAGCTCTAGAATCTTTAATTGCCTGTTTTAATCGTTCCCTTTTCCTCACCTTTTCTGCCTCATCCTGATAAGTCAACTTATGCCAACGTTGAATAAATTCTTCAACTTGTTCCGCTTCCAAATCTTGCAACATAAAATGATAAAACTCAGCATCCCGAAGTTTTTGAGTCTTATAACCAATCACCCGCGAAGTAACAATAACTCGCACATTTTTATAGTCATTAGTAAACCGATGAATATCAGTAATTACCTCCTCTCGTTTAGCAGGATCGAAAACTTCATCTAACCCATCAAACATCACAATAGCATCACCCATTTCTAATTTTTCATGGAGTTCAGGTTTAGGTAAACGACAAACAACTCCACGACCTTTTGCCAGAAAATCCAGAAAATCATTGCACTTATTTGCATCATAGTTACGCACATAAGTCCGGAGTTCAATTAACAAAGGAATTGGGTATAAAGGCAAATATTTCGGCAGTAACTCTGCCCATTTTAGAGCGATATATTGTAATAAAGTAGATTTGCCAGAACCAGGGTCTCCGAGAATAACCAAATATTTATAATTTTTATCTTCTACTAAGTCTAAAACCGAGCGAATTTGCTGTTCAAAATATCTGCGCCGGAGACCTTCCAATTGTTCTGAAGAAAAATCTTCCTCAAGCTCTCCAGTCTCCTTTAACCGCTGCCGATATTCTTTAGGAATTTCATGTACTTGAGGCAAAAATTCTTGAGATTCCCGGACATTTTGAGGAATAAATATTTTCCATAATTTCAATTGATCGTAACCATAACCACTGGTATCTAAACTTTCTAATTTGACATTGCCATATTGTTCTCGGATTCCCTCTTGATGTTTTTTGAGGTTAAAATCTAGTTTAATATCAGAGTTTTGATTTGCCAGTTTATCAAAATTTTGTGAATCTAATATTTTCCGTAATTCCTCAGAATCTATCCTAATAAGTTGAACTTTTTTGAGATAATTTTTAGCTATTTCTTCTCAATCAAAATTTTCTGGTAAATCTGGTAAAGAAGGATTTATTTTGTTCCATATTTTCACCAACCGAGGAGTATCCAAAACCTTAATATCTTTATTAAATGGACTACCAAGAATTTCTAAAATTGACTCATTTTCTAGAAATAATTTTAAATGTCGATCATATTTATTAATTTGATTTTTATCTAATTCAGCCAACTTTAATTCTTGCTGTACTAATTCAGAAAATTCTTGAAGAGCTGATTTCATAGCCTTTTTTAAAGACCTTTTATGGCGATCGCTTATCTCACCTGTAAAATCAATAAGACATTGCTTAAAAAAATCTTTAACATAGTCTTCAAGGGTTTCTTTAAGCAATATTGCAAAAACTTCTCTAGCGAGAAACCATAGTAACGATAAAATTGTAGTAGTAGCAAACCACTCAAGCATAATTATTTCACCTTTGATTTTATAGCGAGTTTTATCTTAATGAGGTACTCACGGACACTTACCATGGAATCTCCCTACAAGGGTTGATGTGTGAAGATGTGGTTCATCAATTTGAAAAGCGCTGTAAACTTATAATATAACCTGATTATATGACAATAAATATCTAATTATGTAGAATTATGCCTAATTTTTTAACTTCTGTAGTTAACCCTAATGGTGCAAAAATCATTCTCGGTACACCATCCTCTGATTCCCTAGTCGTACCACTCACACCCAGTGCAACCACAATGTTCGGACCCCGTGGAGCTTGCTTAATCTCAGAAACTGGAC
Organism: Okeania sp. SIO3B5; assembly: GCF_010692555.1. Classification (GTDB taxonomy): domain Bacteria; phylum Cyanobacteriota; class Cyanobacteriia; order Cyanobacteriales; family Microcoleaceae; genus Okeania. The sequence continues at coordinate 3,443 of NZ_JAAHHG010000412.1, forward strand.
CTCTGTGGGTTGCTGATACCGGACATCATCGATTATTGGGATGGCGACAATGTCCTGAAGTTGACACGCAACCTGCTGACTGGGTTATCGGACAATCTGACTTCTCTCAAGAAGGGCAAAATGCCAATGGTACAACCACCGCAGCAACAGTAAGCGTCCCCACTGGTATCTGTGCTTGTGGAGAAGGGTTAGCAGTAGCTGATGCTTGGAATCATCGGGTATTAATTTGGAAGCAGTTACCCGAAGATAATAATGTTCCTGCCGATATCGTTTTGGGGCAGGCAGATTTTTCTCAAAATGAATCTAACCGGGGTCAACCAGAAACTGCTGCGGACCGAATGCACTGGCCTTATGGTGTTGTCTACCATCAAGGAAAACTCTGGGTAGCAGATACGGGCAACCGTCGGGTATTGATGTGGCAGCAGTTACCAGAGGTTAACGGACAACCTGCCGATCTAGTTTTGGGGCAGGCAAATATGAGTTGTCGGGATGAAAATGGAGGTAGTGAAGCAACGGCGGCGAGTATGCGTTGGCCTCATGCAATTACTTTTTGGGGCAATAATGTTCCGCAACAGTATAGCGATCGCTTGGTTGTAACTGATGCTGGAAATAATCGGGTAATGATTTGGGATACTATCCCGACTGAGAATAATCAACCTTGTTCTGTAGTTCTCGGTCAATCTGAATTTAATACAGTACAGTTAAATCAGGGGGTTTATTTTCCTTCTGCTGCTAGTTTGAGTATGCCTTATGGTGTGACTGCGGTTGCTAATTGGTTGATTGTTGCTGATACTGCTAATTCTAGGTTATTGGGTTGGCAGGATACTGTAGATATTGGCACTCCGGCAGTTGCATTAATTGGTCAGTCAGATTTTCAGAGTAAGGGTGAAAATGCTTTGAGTTTGCATCCTACTCGCCAAAGTTTGTGTTGGCCTTATGGGATTTCTGTTTGTGATAGTACTGTTGTTATTGCTGATTCTGGTAATAATCGAGTATTGTTGTGGTCTATGAATTTTTAAGGGGAGTCATATCATGTCCGGTTGAATAATTAGACTTTGGTTGTCCGAAGGCAGGAGGCAACCCACCCCTAACCCCTCCCAGGAGGGGAAGGCAGGAGGCAGAAGGTTTTCTTTCATTGTCACCTTAATTTTATACACGCTCCGATGCTACCGGACATGATATCATATCAAATCCGGTTAAACAGTTATAGAATGCTTAACTCAGGAGTCAGGAGTCATATCATGTCCGGTTGAATAATTAGACTTTGGTTGTCCGAAGGCAGGAGGCAACCCACCCCTAACCCCTCCCAGGAGGGGAAGGCAGGAGGCAGAAGGTTTTCTTTCATTGTCACCTTAATTTTATACACGCTCCGATGCTACCGGACATGATATCAGGAGGAGAGACAATTACAAAGATGAGCGTAGTGATAAGGATTGGAGATTTTTTTATTCCAATAAAGCTAAAGCGGATTTGATATCAATTCAGTTTATGTCTGTACTTTAGGGAATGCTGACTCCTGTGAGGGAACGCGCACCAAGCGGGTTAAAATTTGCTCCCATCTCTCCATCCCCCCATCTCCCTATCTCCCCATCTCCCCATCCATCCCATTCTTCTGACTCCTGACTTCTTCTTCAAAGATACTTTCGGAGAAACTCTTGATTGTAAATTTTGGATATATACTTAATACCACTATCACAGAGTACTGTAACTACAACACCTTTTTTCTCTAAACGATTAGCAATAAATTTAGCAGCAAAAACATTGATACCACTACTACCACCGACAAGTAAACCCTCATCATTAGCTAATTGATGGCAAGTATAAATCGCTTCTTCATCTGAAATCTTTATAACCTCATCAATGACAGAAAAATCTAAGCATTTTGTCGGCTGAGATTTTCCAGCTCCCTCAATAATTGAAGATTCCTCAGAAACTAAGTTGAAACTCAAATCATTTTTAACATTGCTGTAATAGTAATTATAAATATTTGAAGATACAGGATCTGCCAATATAACTTGAATTTTTGGGTTGCACTCCTTTAAAAAGCGTCCTGTACCTGATATACAACCAAAGGTAGAACCAGTCATCACAAAGTGGGTAATCTCTCCATTTGTGTCTTTCCATATTTCTGGTCCTAGAGTTTTATAATATGCCTCTGGATTATAGATATTGTTATATTGATCTACATCAAAGTACCCATTTTTTTAGCATAATCTGTTCCGTAACTCATATAGCGATCATGATCGACTACAATCACCTCCGCATTGAGAGCTTTTATATGGTTTTGCTTTTCAATACTGCATTTTTCTGATGTAACAATAACAACCTGATAACCTCTAATATTACCTAAGATGGCAAAGCTGCAACCTCTATTACCACTAGAAGAACAAACAATAACATCTCCTCTCTTTAATTGGCCTTGTGCTTCTGCAATATCCAGAATATGGTTGGCCATTCGATCCTTCAAGCTTAAACCTGGATTCATAAACTCGCATTTAGCATAGAGGTATGCTGAATTTTCGCCGACCATTTTAGTCAAGTCAATTAAAGGGGTATTTCCAATAAGTTCATTAAATCTGGGAACTTTCACCACTGCCTAACACCAAAAAAAAATTAACACTTCATCATCTTGGGATTGAAGACTAAATCATCTTTACATTTAAACCCAAATAAATTTAGCACTTTTCTATATTCCTCAGAATTTATCCCTGATTGTTTGTAAAAAAAAGCTAAAGAAAAGTAGTGTAAATGCCAAATAAATTTGTTATTATAGTATCCTATAACATGAAATAAAAAAAGTCCTTGTCTGAGTAGCTAGAGTAAAGTTCTGATTAATGCTGTAGTGTTTCAGGTGCAAACGCTTTGCGCTCAAAAGCCGGAAACATCCTAATATTTATTTGACAAATAATTTCTAAAGATACCTAACTATGTTTATAACAGAATCAAAAAAAACAAACACATATTTTAACTCTATTCCAGATGACTTATTCGCAGCTATTGAAGAACTCAAAAAGGAGCTAAATGCTGTTATTTTAGTTCACTACTATCAAGAGGCAGATATTCAGGATATTGCCGACTTTTTGGGTGACTCTTTAAGTTTATCTCAGCAAGCTGCTACTACAAATGCTGATGTAATAGTCTTTGCTGGAGTCCATTTTATGGCAGAAACGGCCAAAATTCTTAATCCTAACAAGTTAGTATTATTACCCGATCTAGATGCGGGTTGCTCTATGGCTGATGGCTGTCCTGCTGAAGAATTTGCTGCTTTCAAAGCTGCCCATCCCGATCATTTAGTTGTGTGTTATGTTAATTGCTCTGCTGCGGTAAAAGCAATGAGTGATATTATTTGCACCAGCTCTAATGCAGTGAAAATTGTGAATCAAATCCCAGAAGATCAACCAATTATTTTTGCTCCCGATAAAAACCTTGGTCGCTATGTCAGCGAACAAACAGGAAGGGATTTAGTACTTTGGGATGGGAGTTGTATGGTTCATGAGATTTTTTCTGAAAAGAAGATCGTACAACTAAAAATGGAACATCCTCAAGCAGAATTTATTGCCCATCCAGAATGTGAAGAGCAAGTGTTGCGTCATGCCAGTTTCATAGGCTCAACAAGAGCTTTGTTTGAGTATAGTAAGCAAAGCGCTGCGGAGAAATTTATCATTGGCACTGAACCCGGAATTCTTCATCAAATGGAAAAGCAAATGCCAGAAAAACAGTTTATTGCTGCACCAGCAACGGGGAACTGTGCTTGTAATGAATGTCCCCATATGCGACTGAATACTTTGGAAAAGTTATATTTGGCAATGAAGAATCGGGGACCGGAAATTACCCTGCCAGAGGAGATTCGGGCTGCTGCACTCAAGCCATTACAAAGAATGTTAGAAATGTCAGCGTAACTGCTTGTTACCGTAATATACTTTAGGACTTACGCAAAGGCTCTATTTGTAGTGAATTGTTTCATCTTAAATGGTGCATTAGAAAATGGGGGAGGTGACGGGGTAATGGGGTGGAGCAGTATAAGTAATACGAAAAATCTGCAAAGTTTTAGCTGTGCATCCATCCGTGCATCCGTGGCAAAATCCGTGTCTTGCCCTGACTTCTCTAAAGCACTATTTTAGCTGAAACAATCCAGTAGGGTGTGTTAGCGTAGCGTAACGCACCTTTACCCCCTCAGTAGTGTGTCTGCGTAAGTCCTGATACTTAATCTAAGGTATGTCTACAAAGTAAAAAAAACCTTCTCAAACTAACAGGTTGACAAATAGGTTTAGATATGCTCTTACCTTAAAATAACTATGACATTACCACAATCGGAGAATCAATCTTCCTCAAAAGACTCAGCTTTACTTTACGATTGGCGCATTTACAGTATTCGTCAAGCCCTGAAGCAAAAAGGAAAAGCTACCGGAGCATTAGAAATTCAAGACTTGCTAGATTTAGGCCATCTGGATCAATATCACTACTTTGGTAGTCAAGCTTGCGATCGCGCGATTAATTATTTATCCCTCAATTCCAACTCTCGCGTTTTGGATATAGGAAGTGGTGTGGGTGGGCCAGCTCGATATATTAGCTATAAAACAGGATGTCAGCTCCAATGTGTGGAATTAAGACAGGATTTTAGTGAAATTGCCCAATAACTCACCCAACGGATGGGACTTGATCGGCGCATTCAATACCTGACTGGCAATGTTCTCAGTTCCCAAATCATTGATTCCCTATTACCAAATTCATTTGACAACATCATTTCCTTTCTCTCCTTATTACACATTGAAGAGCGTGACAAAGTCCTTGAAATTTGTTTTCGCGCTTTGAAAGAAAATGGTTATATTTACGTTGAAGATTACGTTGCCAATTGTACCCTAACACCAGAGGTAAAAACCACTCTAAAAGAAGTGTTTAAATCTTCTTATGTACCAACCCGTGAAACCTATCGACATCACTTAGAACGTGCAGGGTTTACTGACATTTGTTTTATTGATTTAACAACCGGATGGAAACGTTGTAAAGCAGAACGCTATCAGAAATTTATTGACTCCAAAGAAGAATCAGTCAAACTCTTCGGTGAAGACGTTTATGAGCATCGCAGTCGATTGTATCGAGTTGGTAGGGATATGTTTCACGGAGGTAGCATTGGTGGAGCATTGATCGTGGCAAAAAAACCTAGTGCTGCACAGATACATCTAATACCTGAAACCTATTTTTCTGTTTTCACTTCTGTTTACAATGAGCAATACCATTTCTTTCTCGAAGATGGCTCTATCCTTGCTCTTAGACATTTCAAAACCAAAACCCTTGAGCATTACTCAGCCTGGTGGAGTGACACTAAGGGTAATTCCCGGGAGCTGATTAATACCTCGGAACAAAAAAGCTCAAATCCCCATATCTCTATCAAAAAAAATAATCAAACCGGAACAATTTGTTTGCCAGAAGCTAATCTAGAAGTACAATTTGAAGTTACAGCTCAATTCACTTGGGGGGTGATTAACTGTTGAATGAAAATTGTATAAAGTAGTTGCTATTTGTAGAAAAGTGTTGTAATATTAAAATTAAGATAATAACTTAAGATAAATTATAGTGGGTAAATGCGACTTGTTGACAGACATATTATTAACCGAACACATATCTATTGGCGGGTGTGTGATGAGTTAGCCTTTAAATCAAAAAACTTGTACAACTTGGCTAACTATTATTGTCGTCAGCATTTTTTCAAGTGTGGAAAAAGTCTAGATTTAACTAAACTGTACCACACCA
>NZ_JAAHHG010000413.1:0-329 GCF_010692555.1 Okeania sp. SIO3B5
ATCTCTTAATTGTAGCTGATAACGGATAGACAACTGAATAAACTTGCTTATTTTAGTTTTATAGCTATAGTTATGAGTAAGTTTGATGAACTTTAGATAAGTTTTCGCTTTCTGTCTTTACCCCCAAACAATTTTGAACACCGTGTAGACAGTGGGTTATTAAACCCATAAGGGAAATGATAAATAAGCAAGCACGAGCAAAAAATTATATATATAGGACTTACGCAGATACGCTATATATAGTACTTGTAACTATTGTCCAATAGTTACTGGACTCTATACATAGTGTCTTTGCGTAAGTCCTGATATATTAGCTATTTTAGCCTTTT
>NZ_JAAHHG010000413.1:429-9167 GCF_010692555.1 Okeania sp. SIO3B5
AAATTATATATATAGGACTTACGCAGATACGCTATATATAGTACTTGTAACTATTGTCCAATAGTTACTGGACTCTATACATAGTGTCTTTGCGTAAGTCCTGATATATTAGCTATTTTAGCCTTTTGATGTATTTCCCTTGCTCTGTATGCTTTTCAGCTATTTTTGCCCTCAAAAATATCAAATTCCCGATATTTAATCTTTTTTTCTACTCTTATAGAAACCATTTGGAATATTAGCCCGCAGTACGAGTTTTTGGCAAAGGAAGACAGAGTCAGGAGCTAGAGAAATATAATATGAGAAAAAGGTAGAAATTTGCCTCCATAAATTATATATATAGGACTTACGCAGATACGCTATATATAGTACTTGTAACTATTGTCCAATAGTTACTGGACTCTATACATAGTGTCTTTGCGTAAGTCCTGATATATTAGCTATTTTAGCCTTTTGATGTATTTCCCTTGCTCTGTATGCTTTTCAGCTATTTTTGCCCTCAAAAATATCAAATTCCCGATATTTAATCTTTTTTTCTACTCTTATAGAAACCATTTGGAATATTAGCCCGCAGTACGAGTTTTTGGCAAAGGAGGACAGAGTCAGGAGCTAGAGAAATATAATATGAGAAAAAGGTAGAAATTTGCCTCCATCTCCCCACATTCCCCTCCTGGGAGAGGGAGGGGCGAGGGGTGGGTACCAACACTCCTCACACTCCCCAAACTCCCTGCTCCCTTTCAGTGAACTATTATTCCTCAAATTGCAAAAGGTCTTTGACAAATTCTTGATCGAGAATCTTTTTAGGTCTTAATACTAGCAAAACCCGTCCCAGTAATGGTACGTTAGGTAATTCATCAAAGCACTGCATCTCTATCTTCCCAGCTTGGTCTATGATAAAATAACCATCCTCATCCCATTCACGTTGAGACCTATCAATAATTAACAAAACTTCTTCAGTTGCTCCAGATATTGGAGTAGGCAAGCGATCGCTATTTTCAATAACTGCCACAGGATCTTCTGCTTGCATGACAACTCGCCATCCAGGTATTCCTACCCAAGCACCTGTTCCACCAGCAAATTTTACTATTCCATGAGATCCTACCTCTTCAACTATAGGTACAGCTTTTAAATCCTCCGTGTTAAGTGGTAATTTTCCCACCACTGGTAAAACACGGGGCAATTCTTCTTCTGACTCCATTCGATAAATTGGCAAACGAGGTGCTGGTCTCTGAGAAACAATAGTAAAATCAGTTAGTAATTGTTCAAGTTGTTTTCTGGCAGTTTGAGAATCAGCTAATTTAAGACCTTTGGCAATCAGACGAGACCGTTGTTGTAAGTCATTTTGCTGCCTAGCTAGTTTCCAACATTGATAAGCTACTATATCTCCAGGGCGATCGGAAAATCCTTCTGGTATAGTTTTCATCCGAGCAAATTCCTTCATGGCCTTTGCTAAGTCTTTAGCATCATCAACATCAAGATTATGCTCAACTATAAACTCAGTTGCTATAACTCTTTGCTCTTGAGTTAAAATTCTCAATTCGTAAAGAATATCACTACCCGATCTCTCAAAGCGTGATAAAAAATCTTTTCCACTTTGCGACTGCAAATTTTTTTCGGTTTTGGCATTGACAATACTGGTATATACTTGAGATCCTACTATCACCTGATTTTGCTGTACAGGTTCAAATCCTGTTGCTTCAAATATTTGCTGAGAAGTATATCCAGCTTTTTGTAGTTTTGCACAAGCTTGTCCCCATTCTACCCAATTACTTTCTTTGCGACGTAGCAAACCAATTAAGTTTTCTATCTCTACTGGGTTTGTTGATTTTTCTTGAGAGTTGGGGGAATTTTCTGGTGTTTCGATCATAGTTGAGGGCGCACTTTTTTGTTTTAAATAATATGGATAAACCTTTGACCATGTTACCGAAAAATTGGGTTTAAAGCCTCGCCCTTGTAGGGCGACTTTTTATTTTAGTATGCAAGTGAATTGAATATATGCTACAGTGTTATTAGTTGCCGGGGGGCACTCGGAAACTCGTGCGCGGACGTGGAGGGAAGCGTTAGACTACCGTCAAGGAAGTAGCACCCTGTGTTAGCGACAGCTATGCGAAGCAAAACGTCAACCCGCCGAGAAGCTACGGCTCAGTAGGAATCTCCGCGCCTTCAGGCCGGAGAGGATGTCAAATGACATACTCCCACACTATAGCGTCAGCTTAGTGTGGGCTTCTCGTTTCCCAGTCCTGCCACTGCATCGGACTCCACGAGCTTTAAGGACGGGATGCCCCGCCGCCCTATTTTTTATATCTATTGCCGCATTTCCTAGGTCATGCTGCGCAAACAAGTCGCGGTTCATGACTATACCGCAGTGTGGACAAGAATGAATTCTTTGAGATAATTCTTTCGGGACTTTTTCACCGCAATTCGAGCAATCTTGGCTGGTATTTTGAGGATTCACAGCTATAGTTTTCACCTCCAGCATTTCCAGCTTTGACAGTCAAAATAGTTAGGAATTGTCCCCCAAATCGCATCATTAATTGATTTACTCAAACGGCTCTTTGCTAGCCCTTTAATATTTAAGTTTGCCTCCGGCACGCCGCTCCGCGTCTACATGGGCGATAACTTTAGCTTTTAATAACAATTCATTGGCTGTTTTGAAATGAAAATCTTTACGTTTATCGGCTACTGCTTGGTGCGCGTTCCGCAAGCGAGCTGTCGTCGTCACGGGGTCACATCCGCTTTTTTATGTTGTTTAGCTACAGCTAGAAGAGCTTTTAACCATCTTTTGCTGCCTTTATTTTTACGAGATAAACGTTTTTGTAGAGTCTTTAATCGCTTTAATCGCTTCTGAGATGAGCGATAATATTGAGGAATTAGAACCGATTCTCCTTCACTTGTTACCAAGAAGTTTTTCAGCCCCATATCGATTCCCAGAGTATTTTCTGTTGTCGGTTCGACATCAGGGAAATAGGGAACCGATGTTCAATTCCGTAACGGTTTTAACCAGAGGTAATTATCCATTATCCATTAATGAACGCCGAATAATTAATCATTAATAATGATTAATTATTAATTAAATAATTCAGCTAATTCCGCCTCCCCTTTCAAGGGGAAAATAAAGAAATAATATTTCCTTATGTTCAATTCCGTAACGGTTAAAACCAGAGGTAATTATCCATTATCCATTATCCATTATCCATTATCCATTATCCATTATCCATTATCCATTATCCATTATCCATTAATGAACGCCGATTCATCTGGTCGGCAAATCAGAGATTATGGCGCGAGGCTTCTCGACGATTTAGCTAAAAATATATCAGCTAGAGATACAAGGCCATAAGTTAATTTATTTCAGGACTTACGCAAAGACACTATGTATAGAGTCCAGTAACTATTGTCCAATAGTTACAAGTACTATATATAGCGTATCTGCGTAAGTCCTATATTTCTAAGGTTTTGCTTGAATGCTGACAAATTTTACAGCGCTTTTCAAATTGATGAACCACATCGTCATAACCAAAACCCAGTAGGGACGTTGCATACAACGTCCCTACTGTGCTCTACTGAAATGAAAACCGCTGTAAGATAGACAGTTTTTAGATGATAATATAGTTCAACAAAGTAGTATTTCATCTCAACGTTGCTTGGAGAGCAGCCCTCTCCGTTTCAGAAGCATCGGGAGGATGTCAAGGATAATGCCTAGTCACAAAACAACGCCACAATCTGTTAATATTATGGCACTTAGTGGACATTAAACAAATTGCTTCTTATGGGATTTGGGCTTTTCCGATTTGGGTTTAAACTATTGTTGACATAAATTAATATTTCAAAGTGTGGGGAAGATGTCGAAAATTGAATTAGTATTGTCTTATACAAATTCCCAAAAGTAATACTGTACTGGGCTGAAACTTCAGTTATCAAGTAATTAACACGGGTTTAATAACTTATTTCCTAATTATTTAGCTAGTTAATGCTAATTATTCTGATGTTTGTCTCTCCCCCACTCCCCTACTCCCTTACTCCCCTACTGAAGAAAGTGTAGAAGAGTTGTTGAGAAATGGTATTATTTCGGGGTTACAATTGCAGAGGTTTGTTTGAATGGAAGCAATTCCTCAACAGTTAGATAGCATAAAAAGCCAACTGATGAGCTTAAATAGAAGAAAAAAGCCTAAAATGCTAGTGGTAGATGATGAACCAGATAACCTGGACTTGCTCTACCGTACCTTCAGACGAGATTTTAGCGTACTTAAAGCTGAAAGTGGAATTCAGGCTTTAGAAATTTTGGCATCAGAGGGAGAGGTGGCTGTCATTATCTCCGATCAACGAATGCCAGAAATGAAGGGTACAGAATTTTTAAGTAAAACATTGCCCCAGTTTCCTAATACTATCAGAATTATTCTGACAGGATTTACTGATATTGAAGATTTGGTGGAAGCAATTAATTCTGGACAAGTATATAAGTATATTACTAAGCCTTGGGACCCTAATGAACTAAAAAAAGTTGTACAAAAGGCAGCAAATACTTATGAACTTTTGAATCAACGTACTAAAGAATTGCTGAAAGCTCAAAATCAATTGGAATTGTTGAGCAATTTGGTTCATATCTCTCAAAATTCTGAGACTATAGAGCAAGCTTTAGAGGAAATTGCGTCTGTCCACAGAAAGGCTTTTTCTTGTGACTTATGTATTTTGCAATTGATTGAGGATAATGCTCTAACTTCAATTGAAGGAGTTAGTAGTAGTTTGGGTAAGGTGGACAATTGGTTGGCTGATGATCCTCTGGCAATTGAAGCGATCGCCTCTCAAAAATTACAAGCAGTTCTTGATGTCTCAGCAGATACTGAGCTTTCTAATGCGACAAATTATCAAACTTTAGGAATAAATACTCATATTATTATTCCAATTTCCTATCGGCAAAAACTTATGGCCTTGATATCCTTACAATGGCAAAAACCAAGTAAAGTACGTCCAGAAGAACTTGATACAATTAATATCTGTACTCAACTACTGGCATTGGCTTTGAATAGTTTTGCATAGCTTAAATCATACTATAAGCTTTACTTATAAGTGATTGAGTAGGCCAAATATTTATATTCCGATAAATTTACTTTCCTAGTTCCGCTTCTCTCTACAGCTCTAGTGACATACTCCCACACTAAGCTTGCGCTATAGTGTGGGCTTCTCGTTTCGTAGTCCTGCCAGTGCATCGGACTCCACGAGCTTTAAGAACGGGATGCCCCGCCGCCCTATTTTTTATATTTATTGCTGCATTCAAGTCGCGGTCTATTACAATACCACAGTATGGGCAAGAATGAGTTCGTATGTTTAATTCTTTCGGAACTTTTGTACCGCAATTCGAGCAATCTTGGCTGGTATTTTGAGGATTCACTGCTATGGTTTTCACCTCCAGCATTTCCGGCTTTGACAGCAAGAATAGACAGGAATTGTCCCCCAAATCGCATCATTAATTGATTTACTCAATCGGGTTTTTGTTAGCCCTTTAATATTATTGAGGCTACTCTTTAAGCTATTTAAGCTATTCTTTAATTATAATATATTTTTTTTTGACTACGGATTAAAATCCTTCGGGTTGTTTCCATCCAGCCGTTAAAACTAGCTAATTTCCCACTTACAGAAATTCTACGATGATTGATAACTCCACAGAGGTTCAGGCCATATTTAACAGGATTGCCCCAGTTTATGACCAACTTAATGATACACTAAGTCTAGGACTACATAAAATCTGGAAGCAAATGGCTGTCATGTGGAGCGAAGCTAATGATGGGGATACCTGTTTGGATTTATGTTGTGGTAGTGGAGATTTGGCTTGGATGTTGGCCAAATGTGCGGGCAGTAGAGGTCTAGTGTATGGAGTAGATTTTTCTGTAGAACAATTGGTGATCGCTCGTAACCGCAGATCGCCTTTATGTAGTCAGATTAGTCCTATTAATTGGGTAGAAGCAGATGCTTTGAATTTGCCCTTTGCAGAGAATTATTTCGATTGTGCTACTATGGGATATGGTCTGCGTAATGTCCTAGATATTCCTCGTTGTTTACAAGAGTTATATCGAGTCCTCAAACCTAATTCTCAGGCAGCCATTCTTGATATGCACCGTCCGAGTGCTTCTTTAGTAAGAAGTTTTCAACAGTGGTATCTGGATACAGTTGTAGTTCCTGTGGCTCGTAATTTGGATCTAACTCAGGAATACGCTTATATTAGTCCAAGTCTGACTAAATTTCCCACCGGGCAAGAACAAGAGGTGATTGCATATCAAGCAGGATTTGTCAATGCTAAACATTACCCTATTGCTGGCGGTATGATGGGAATATTGGTAATTACAAAATAATTTTTTAAACTTAGAGGGTGTGTAACGATACGCTTACCATCTTCTGGAATAATAGTCGGTTTAACTGTCACGATTCTTTACCTAAATAACATGGGAGCATGAAAGCCATCGTCTTTTAAGCGATGGATGAAAAGCGAGGAGTCGGATTAAAATCCGATGTATTTTATTTGACCGAAAAGCCACGTTGAAGCCCCCCGTGTTTTAACCTATGCTTTATAAACATCTTTCTTAACATAAAACTTGACAAAAAGAGTCAAGTGTGGATTCTTGCCGGAATCGCCTCTGGCCTCTAAAATCACAGATATGGAAAAATGGATATTGAAAGAGCTAGGAAGAACAGACCTAGGAGACAAAAGAAGAACCAAGAGGTTCATGGAAATTGTCTCTAATTTAAGCAATTCACCGGAAGCGACAGTGCCAACGGCAAGTGGAACCTGGGCAGCCACAAAGGCCACATATGATTTTTGGGATTCGCCATACATCAAACTATCAATGATTAAACAAGGACACATAGAGGCGACCCAGAGGCGAATTTCTCAACATCAACAAGTAGTATTGGCAATACAAGATACAACAGAACTCAACTATTGCATTGCAAAAAGCACTGTCTGGAGCCGGATATCTTGACAGCAAATATGCCAGAGGATTAAAAGTGCATTCAGTCTTGAGCGTCAGTAGCAAGGGATTGCCACTGGGCATACTCCATCAGTATGTTTGGGCAAGAGAATTAGAAAAATTGGGAAAAGCAGAGGAACGAAAAAAAAGAGCCACGGCACAAAAAGAAAGTCAAAGATGGCTGGATGCTTTAACCAAAAGCGAAGAGCTAATACCGGAATCAACATGCATTTGTAACAATTGCAGACCGAGAAGGGGATTTTTATGATTTATTTGCTTGTGGTCGTCGCCTCAATTCAGAGTTTCTGATTCGAGCGAGTCAAAATAGGTGTTTAGACTGTGGTGAGAAGTTATGGTCAGCAGTAGAATCTACTTCCAGCCAAGGTCAAATGAAAGTAGAGGTCAAACGCAATCCTACTAGAGAAGCCAGAAGAGCTAGCTTAAACATTCGTTATACTACTGTTGCTATTCAAGCACCTCACAATAGAGCTAAAAAAGAACAATTAGCGCCTCAAGAGTTACAAGCAATTTTAGTCACTGAAGAAGATGCACCACCAGAAGTGGAACCGATTCAATGGTTACTGTTGACAACCTTAAAGATTAATTCCATCGAAGATGTGGAGCAATATGTACGATGGTACAGTTATCGTTGGCTAATTGAACGCTACCACTATGTATTAAAAAGTGGTTGTCGCCTGGAGCAGTTACAACTGAAAACAGCTCAACGATTAGAAATGGCCTTGGCAACTTATAGTATAGTTGCTTGGCGTTTACTCTGGCTTACTTATTTGGCTCGCCATTGTCCTGATGTTAGTTGTGAAGAGGTTTTAGAATCTCATGAATGGCAAGCACTTTATGCCACGATACATAAACAAATTTATCCTGAGCACAAACCACCAACCCTGTCACAAGTAGTGCGTTGGATTGCACAATTAGGTGGCTTTTTAGGCCGAAAAGGTGATGGTGAACCAGGAGTTAAAGTTCTCTGGCGTGGACTAAGACGATTGGATGATATTTCAGAAACTTGGCACTTTTGTCAAGAACTTGAACATCACGCTCGCCAACATTGATGGTGCTGATTAGATTGGTTGAGCTATCTATAGTGCAGGGGTGTATGATTTGCCACAAGTACCATGGAGTATTTATAGGGGGAGAGCGCCGAAATGAAGATTAGCGATCGCACCTCTATACACACTTAACTCTTTTTGTCAATTTAGGGCGATTGCACTCCTATGCACACTTGACTCTTTTTGTCAAGTTTTATGTTAAGAAAGATGTTTATAAAGCATAGGTGTTTTAACCGGGGGATGAAAACAACCGAGTCATTTAGACTAGACAACTAAAGTGGTCCTGTGTTATTATTACTCAGGGGTAAGCTATCCAAGCACCATTTCAAATGTACTCTTGTCAGCAAGTTTTAGTAGGTAAAAATCCCGAATTAATTGCTATTTTAACATTCTTGTGTGAACAGTCTCACAAGCTTACTAACATGGGAATATATTATGGTCGGCAATTATTTTTTAAGTCTCACAAAACTCTGGGCAAGTTTGAATTGGAAAAGGTCTACAAAAAGAACAATCACTATAAAGTTCTACATTCACAAGCAGCACAACAAATATTGAGAACTGTAACTGAATCATTTAGGTCTTATTATGGTCTTATTATTGCCTATAGTTCAGGAAAAATCTCAGAAAGACCAAGGATTCCTAAATACAGAAAAAAAGGAGGAATGGCTACAGTTAGTTACCCGGCTCAAGCATTAAAACTTAAAGGTAATCA
>NZ_JAAHHG010000414.1 GCF_010692555.1 Okeania sp. SIO3B5
TACTGATATTAACAATTAAATCTTCCCAGTGCGGGCATCTTGCCCGCTTCGGGGTGTACCTCACCCTTGGTGGAATTCGCTGTAAATTTAACTGGGAAATTTGAGTAGCGATCGCCATTTAAGATTTATTTCCTCTATTTTACTAGCTATCAGCTTTTAGTAGCTCTGGGTAAAAATCCCCGGTGGATGGTTTAGTCGGAGTTGAAATCTCCTTTTCGTTCCGGAATGCTCCACAAACTAGGGCAGAATGGCGGAGGTAGTCCTGCATGGTAATGGTAGAAGATATATATTTTTTAATTTCTCCCACACTCCCAATCCCCCAATCTCCCCATCTCCCCATCTCCCCATCTCCCCATCTCCCCATCTCTCAATCTCCCCATCTCCTCATCTCCCCATCTCCCCATCCCCCCATCTCCCCATCCCCCCACACTCTCTCTACCATTACTATGCACCACCACCTGGCAGAAATAACTGACCAGTCACAAAATCCTAAAAGCCTTACCAATCAATACTTCTGAATTCTAACTTCTGACTTCTGACTTCCGCGTAGCGGCACTAGGGAGTCTCAAAAAAAATCTGCTGATTGCTGAGGTGCTTCTTTAACAAAACCCACCCACAAACTGTCAGACGTGAAATACGCTTTTGCTAAGGTAGAAAAAACCGGATCGAAAAGTTCGGTCACTCTTAATAGAGAAACTGAAAAATGTTGCTAATATATAACTAAATACTAAACTCTATTAATTCCAGATTAAGTACTATGAATAATCTTCCAAGTCATCCCTCTGAATATTCTGCCAATCAATCCAGTAGTGATAACTTATTATGGCAATATGTTCAATCTTTGAACCCAGAAACTGTAGCTCAACTTTCTCAACCAGAACCAGAAGTTGCTCAAATTATGGAGCAAAGTTTAAGAGGAATGTTGGGAAATTTACCACCAGAGCATTTTGGCATGACTATAACTACTAGCAGAGAAAATCTCGGTCAAATATTGGCTTCTGCGATGATGAGTGGTTATTTTTTGCATCAAGCTAAACAAAGAATGGAACTTGACACCCTGCATTCTAGTTGAGATAACTAAACATTTACTTGAGGCGATCAATTACCCAAACAATTAGAATTAAGAATTTAGAATTAAGAATTTAGAATTACCTCTTCTTATAAATTAAGAGGATTGAATCAAAGGTTTTTTTTCTTCTCTTGGTCTCATGGATATGGCGCAGGTTTCCTCGCCATCCCACCCTACGGGAAGCCCCGCTTTTTCCTAGGTCATGCTCCGCAAATATGTTGCGTAACAAAACGACCGCTTTTTTCTCCATGAATGGAGAGGCTTTATACCTGAATTTTTCGGTAAGCATTTTCTGCGGAATGCTTTTTGCGCCACATTCCGCTGTCGGCGCTTCAAGAAAGATTTAGCAACGACTGAAGATGGAACATTTTTTTATACTGAACCCTAGCGGATTTGATATAAATAGAGAAATACGAAAATCATGACTACTAAATTATTCGGTGTTGGTAATTTGAGGTATGATACCATGTCCGGATCGGAGTGTAATAGAATTCCGTTAGCGCTCTGCGCTAACGTGCGTTGTGTGCCAGCAAACAAAAAACTTTCTCCTTCTATTCCTCTTTCTTCCCTTCTGACTCCTGACTCCTGACTCCTGACTCCTAAATAATGAAGATTAATATCATACACTAAATTCAGCAACGCCAATTATTCCTTCCATAAGGCAATTCCTCCTAATAAACCATTTACATTCGGCACTATTTTTACATTCGTTGGTAATTCAAATTCAATTTTTTTTGTATTGCCACCACCAAGATAAATACAATCGCAATTAAATAAAGATTGTAGAGTAGCGATCGCCTTTTCTAAGCGCTTATTCCACTTCTTTTTACCAACATCATCTAATGCTGCTCTTCCCAACTGTTCCTCATAAGTGTCTTTTTTGCGAAATGGATGATGACCCATTTCTAAATTTGGCACTAGCTTTCCTTCTACAAACAATGCTGAACCGAAACCAGTTCCTAAAGTAACTACCAACTCTACTCCTTTACCTTCAATTGTTCCTAGTCCTTGAATATCGGCATCATTAGCAACTCGCACGGGTTTCCCCAACCTTTCTGAAAGAACTGTTGCCAAATTGAACCCTATCCAGTCAGAATCTAAATTTACTGCTGTTTTAATCACGCCATCCATAACTACACCAGGGAAACCTACGGATATTCTGTCAAATTCTCCTTGTTCTACTGCTAAAGAGACAATCTCTTTTAATATTGGGTCTGGTTTTGCTGGTTCTGGTGTTTCTACACGACTACGTTGTGTGATAGGTTCTCCTGTTTCATCTAAGACTATTACTTTAATCCCGCTGCCACCAATATCAACTGCTAAAGTTTGTATAGTTTTAACTTCATTCATTGCTTACGCCTTTTTTTTTCTGACATACTGAACATAATAATTAATATTTTTTTACTAATACAATATTTATAACCTTATCTTAATTATTTATCTAACTAAAGTCTTGGTTTAAAAATTGATAAATTTCCTGCCAAACTTTTGTCATTACATTCCCTAAAGTATGATCGGTATCAAGTTCTATTAACTCTATCCAGGAGCGTTTAGCAACAAATTCTCGACTAGCTTGAATAGGAATCACATTGTCATTTAAACCATGAATAATTAAAGTTGGTAAAGTAAGTTTTAAATTTTTCTCTTCATACTTGTTCAAGTCAACTATAAAATCATAACTCAATAGTGAATATTTTTTTTCTCCATAATGGTATATCCAATAATTTCCCCTTTTCTGCCATTTTTGTAAATTTTCTTCTCCTAAAATTTGTTGCCAATGGGATAAAAATTTAAAGGCGGGTGCAAGTAAAATTATTGCTTTAATATTTGCATTTCGTTCTGCTAAAAAAGTAGATGTTAAACCACCAAAGCTAGAGCCAATTAATATTATTGGTGTAGATTTTTTTGTTATTTCTGACTCTACTTGATGAATTTGTCTTGTCAAAGTTAGGTTGTAAAAACCATTTTGATTTAAATCAAGAATATTAAGATTAAGGTGAATTTCGGCGAAGCGATCGCGCAAATATATAGCTTTATTAGACTTGGGACTAGAGGCAAATCCATGTAAATAAATATAAGTGTAATTATTCAGCATTTTTCCAGTTAAATTGAACATAAAAATTATACATCTCCTCCAAAAGAGGAAGGAGAAATAATTGATAATTTATGGATAATAATTGATTTAATTTTTAGAAATGCCTATTAGCTAGGTGTTATATCATGTCCGGTTGAATAGTTACACTTAGGACGAAGGAAGGCAGAAGACTGAAGGGAAAGAAAAGGTAAACATTCAGCAGTCAGCTAAAACAGTCTATATTCATTTAAACCTCCTCATGAAAGCTGATAGCTGAAAGGTAATAGCTGAATGCTTAAATTTTATAGCAATGAGCGCTGGTATATTTACAAATTGCAGGAGGGGCCAAAGAGCTAAAAGTCTTATATTATCGGCAATTTATTCCCCCTATTGCCAGATGAGCTGTTGCCAGATGAGCTGTTGCCTGCGCACAGCGCTATACTAGCGATTTTTGAGAGATTCCCGGCGTTGCTGCATTAACTTAGACCATTGTTGTAATTGTTCGGGAGTTAGCACTTCTCTAATTTTGAGAATAGTATTAAATTGTAGTTCTGCCAATTCTCTTCTCAACTGTAAAACTTCGTCATGTTTTTGCCGTAGTTGATTATCAGTATTAGTAGCAATTATCATTTGATTCAATTCTTCTTGAGCGCCCCGCAAATTTTCTAAACTTTGAATAATTTTCTGTTGATGTTGCTGACGAATTTCTACAATTTTATCAGCTTGCTCTTGTGTAAGATTTAGTTGTTGAAATACACCTTCTTCTGTTGATTGTGACTTCTGTGATTTTGTTGTTTGAGTGATTCTTTGATCATTGTTATTGTAGTTAGGAGTTGCAATAACAGAACTAATAGTTAAGGGTATAACAAACAACCCTAATAAAGCAGAAATCAAAGCCGGGGACATAAAAATTTACCTCTTGATATTTGGCTAGGTTTGAATTGATTTGAAAAAAAAGATGAAGAAGATTGACTAACTTTTGTTCCCGAAATTGTCTCTTCCAACTTAGGTTTTACTTTTTCCTTCTTACTTCCTTTAATCAATTCATGAAAAACGCCAAAGCGCTTCTTTTTAGTTATAACGCTTTAGCGCAAACCTCGCCATGGTCATTTCAGTTATCAGTTATCAGTACCTCAGACTAAAACCGGAGGCTTGAAAATACTGAATTGAATATTTTCTTGGTCGATTGGATATGGCGAGGAAACCAGCTTTTATCAGAGCCGCTCCGCTTTATATGTTGCGGAGCAAAACGCCATCCCTCGAACGCTTGCGTCTTATATCATGTCCGGTTGAATACTTACACTTTGAAGGAGGTAAGGCAGCTATGCTGGAGGCAGGAGGCAGAAGCGGTGCGACCCCGCGTCGGTGTCAGACGCAAGCGGTCAGACCCCGCGACGACGCCAGCTCGCTTGCGGAATGCTGACCAAGAGAGGGAATGCGCACCAAGAGAGGAAAGAAAAGGTTAGAAGGGAAAAGGTTTTTTATCACTGATTATCCGGACATGATATTACGCCAACGCGGGATAGCACCGCTTCTGCTCTCTGCCTTCTGCCTTAGTTTCATAATAACGGTTCTTTCGATCGCCGGATTTAGTATAACTTCCGCCTAGTGGCACTAGCTATTCTCGAAAGGTACTAAGTATTAAGTATTTCAACCTAATACCTATCATCTAAAACCTACAACCATCTTCAACGTAAAGTTACTAACTCTTCTGAAGTGGAGGGGTGAATACCAATAGTGCGGTCAAAGTCTGCTTTAGTTGCACCCATATTAACAGCGATCGCCATTCCTTGGATAATTTCTCCTGCATCTTTACCAACCATGTGTACTCCTAAAACGCGTTCAGTATTACCCTCGACTACCAATTTCACCATTACTTTCTCATCTGCACCTGTGAAACTGTGGAACATTGGGCGAAACTTGGCGCGGTAAGATTTGATGGAGTCACCAAATTTTTCTTTAGCTTCTGCTTCTGTTAAACCAACAGTGGAACCTTCTGGTTCTGAGAAGACTGCTGTGGGAATATTTTCTAAAGAAATAGATCTAGGAATATTACCAAATTCTGTATCAGCAAAAGCACGGCCTTGGGCAATAGCAACAGGAGTTAAATTTGCTTTATCTATACAGTCTCCCACTGCATAAATATTTGGTTGAGTGGTACGACAGTTTCCACTAACGGCAACTGCACCTTTCACTGTTTCTACTCCAGCGTTTTCTAAGTTCAAACCTTCTAAGTTTGGTTTACGTCCAGTTGCACAGAGGAATGTATCGACAATTAGAGGTTTGGTGTTTTCTCCAGTTAAGTGAATTTTTAAACCTTCTTCGACTTTCTCAATTTTTTCTACATTTGTATTAATGCGGAAGTTAACCCCATGTTTTGTCATTCCTTCTTGAATATTGCTGCGAATGTCTTTGTCAAAACCTCGCAAAATTAAATCCCGACGAATAATTTGAGTAACTTCAGTACCAACACCATTTAAAATTCCGGCAAATTCCACACCGATATAACCACCTCCCCAAACTGCCATTCTTTTTGGTTGTTCTTGGAGGTGGAACATTTCGCGGGAAGTAATACTATGTTCAATTCCGGGAATGTTTATTTTTTCTGCTTT
Organism: Okeania sp. SIO3B5; assembly: GCF_010692555.1. Lineage (GTDB taxonomy): Bacteria > Cyanobacteriota > Cyanobacteriia > Cyanobacteriales > Microcoleaceae > Okeania. The sequence goes on from NZ_JAAHHG010000414.1 coordinate 5,756, forward strand.
TCCACCGACAGCGATTAAGATTTTATCTGCTGTGATTTTACGATCGCCTACTTCTACGGTATGGGAGTCGATAAATTTGGCATATCCTTCTATTAACTCTACCCCTGCTTTTTCCAGGAAACTGATGTGTAGTTTATTCAAACGTAGAACTTCTGTATTTACAGCATCTATTAATTTATACCAATCAAAACTTGGTTCTACTGGACTCCAACCATAACCTACTGCATCTTGATACAAGTGGGAAAATCTGGAACCGTAAACCATGAGTTTTTTTGGGACACATCCTCTAATGACGCAAGTACCTCCTACTAAATCATTTTCAGCGATCGCTACTTTTGCCCCATAAGATGCTGCCCTTTTTGAAGATGCTAACCCACCCGATCCTGCACCTATCACAAATAGATCGTAATCGTATGCCATAATTTCGATATCCTCTGATTGATTTTTTAACTATTTTGTTGTTTGTATTTTTAAATTATACCTGTTGTTGTTTCTCATGTAATTCTGTCATTAGGCAGATCGGTTAAATTAGGACAATAATTTAGAGACATCCAATTACTACTTTACAAACAGAATGTAATTTTATACGATAATTTTATATTCTTGGGTTGATATTTTTACTATTTTTTTTACGGCGTTACTAATTTGAGGTATGAAATTCAACGTTGGATAAATTTTCAGCCAAAACAGTAGTGCAAATTATACCTATTTCTTTCTATTTAGTCACCGAAAAACTCCTTTCTATCTACTAACTCCTGACTCATGAGGACTGTGAAATCATATCATGTCCGGTTGAATAATTAGACTTTGGTGTACAGAAGGCAGGAGGCAGGAGGCAGGAGGCAGAAGGTTTTCTCCTTTTTTCACCTTAATTTTATACACAAACGATGCTACCGGACATGATATCATACATTTATTCAGCAACGCCTTTTTTACTTCTATTTTTCTATAATAACAGTCGTTAATTTAGTTGATTTTCTCAATTACTGTAGTAGTTTGATGGTAGTTTTGTATGAATTTCATTGAAATTAGGGAGAAGGGGTAATACTTTTCATTTTTTATCTATAATTCTTGATTTTTTACCGAATAATTAATAATTAATAATTAATAATTAATAATTAAATAATTCAGGTTTAAAGCCTCCCCTTTTAAGGGGAAAAAAAAGACAATATTCCTTATATTCAATCAAGAACGGTTTTAACCAGAGGTAATTATCAATTATCCATTATCCATTATCCATTAATGAAAAATCATAGGACTTACGCAGTACAAGGTATTTTCGTCCGAAGCGACCCACAGGGAAGCAATTTCACATTCTAGTTTTTCGTACCTCATGCGTAAGTCCTGAAATCATTTATTCTACCTCAAATAAAAAAAATATCCACATTATTTTTTAGGTTTCCTTGCTACTACCGTGGGAAATATATTGGCATTATCCCAAATCAATTCTATTTCATCAAAACCAACAGTTTGTAGTTGTATTTTTGTTGTTAATGAATTCCTAAAGGCTGTAAATTTAACATCTAATACATCAAAAAATATAATGTTTGACAGCAGTAAATCTTCTGAATTAATCTGACTCATATTCCATTCTGAATTAGGGTCAACATCTGGAGATTTGGTTGTAAAGCTAGTTACTAATACACCTCCTGGTATTAATACTTTGAAAAACTGTTGATATAATTCGGAGACTTTTTTATCATCAGGTTCATAAACATTTAAACCATGACTATTTAATAGTGTAAATTCATCTTCAAAAGGCAGATTCCAAGCATCTTCCTGATGAAATTCTACTTTTGGTGATAACCCATATTCTACAGCTAATTTTTTTGCCAATTCTAAACTTTCATGGTCAATATCAATTCCCACTAAACGAAAATTTTCTACACCTGTAAAATCCAACTGCAATAAATCTCTCATTATCCCACAAGGTAAAGAAGCAAAAACTATATCCTCTTGTACATAATTCTGAAGAATTTTACCGAAGTTGATATATCTTTGTTGTGTAGCAAGAACGTGAGGATTTCTCTCCAAAATAAATTTTTCTAATTCTTTTAAAGTACAATCTTGTGCATTAATACCACCAACTCTATATTGGTGTTCCATCATATAATCTATCCAATAGCCATTTAAACCACGATTTTTTAATAAAAATTTTCCTTTAGGAAAATCGGGTGCATCTCATAGCAAGCAAAAATACTTTTTTACTATATATATTCCCTGTTCCCTGTTCCCTGTTCCCTGTTCCCTAAAAGCGATAATTTTTTGGCTTTATTCACGCATTGAGATGCACCCGGAAAATCTACTAATTGATTGAGGATTTCTCATTGTCTAGCAACAGTAACATGGGGTTTATCCCCAGTCTGGATGATTCTTTGTTTAATCCTTTCTATAGCTTCTTCAAGACTTTCATTTTCATTTCCATGAGAGAGGATACGTTGTTCGTTAAATTCTTGAGATTTTTTATTCATTGACTTATCTTTGATTAAATTATGCTGTTTAACTATAACTTTTTTCGGGGAAGCGATTACCACTTCAAACCAATATTTTCAACATTTTTGACAAAGAAAAAATAACCCACTGATATCTCGTTCCATACTATAATTATCAACCTTAAATAAAAGCTGCTTCATTAAGCCTGTTTCTAACATTTCTTCATGGATTTTTTTCCAGCCACTCTCCTCATTCTCAAACCAATGTTGACGGTAAGAAAAACATAGTATTCCTGCTGATTTTGTCACCCGAATCATTTCCAGTAAACTTTGTGGTGGCGCATTTCCAGGAGTGCATAAAGTTCCTGCACTAATTACAATATCAAAGGTATTATCAGGATAGGGAATTTCTGGAAGAATAGACTGTTTAAGTTCTTTATATAATCCCTTACTTTTAGCAGATTCTAACATTCCTAGTGACATATCAATTCCATAAAAGGAACCTTTTACCCCCATTTCACTCAAAATACGACCTTGGTCTCCAGTACCACATCCTAAATCTAGAATAGCTAAATTTGAAGAATGACCAATATGTTGATGTAGAAATTGGCAGCATTTTTTGGCAGCATAAGTACCACCCTCAAAAATTTCATAGTTTTGGTCATACCATTCTATTAACGGTTGATATTGACCTGTTTTTTCTACCTTTTGGGCAGTATTTGTATACTCTGAAAACCAGTTTATTTGATTAGATTTTGATTGTTCCATGAAATAAATTACCGAATAATTGATAATGAATAATTTTAATAATTTTGTAAGCATTCAGCCGTCAGCTAGCCTCTTTCAGAGGAACTGCGGACTTCAGCTATCAGCTATGAATTATTAACTCATTATCTTGGAAGAAGGAATTAGTCGTCAAGGAGTGAAATATGTTTGCTTCC
>NZ_JAAHHG010000415.1:0-3849 GCF_010692555.1 Okeania sp. SIO3B5
ACTGAAATTCTCTTTACTTTTCTCCAATATTTCCTCTTTTTCTCCTTTCTTCCCTCCTGACTCCTGACTCCTGAGGACTGACTCCTCACAACAGTTATTTATAAGTATTCAACCGAACATGATATTAATGGTGGTTTAGCAGCAGCATTAGATACAGGTTTGTCATTAAAAGATGCTGTTAAATGGGGTGCTGCTGCTGGTGCTTTATGTGTTACGAAATCAGGCGCTCAACCTGCTATGACAGATAGAAAAACATTTGACAATTTTCTGTTAAGAAGGTAGTTGTTGTTCAGGCGTTGCTGATTCTGGGTATGATTTTGCCCCCCTAACCCCCAATTTTGGGGGGAATAAAACTCTAAAAGTCCCCCTTGATCCCCCTCCCGTCCCCCGCAGGATCGGGGGAAGCCAGATGTTGCTGCGCTTTTTGTTGAACGGGGGATGCGCGGGGGCTTGAGCAGAACCAAACAATCGCGCATTCATACTTCAATTCAGCAACGCCGTTGTTCAAAGTAGGTTGGGTAGAATGAAGTGTTAGCGGAGCTTATCTGTTATACATCTTATAGGCTTTGTTGCACTGATTAACCACAATATAAAAAGATGGCATACTCCTTAAGAGTCATCTTAAGATGACTTAAATTATTAGCCAAGGATTGAAATCCTTGGCGAGTCATGTTATCCGCCAACCGAGTCATATCATCCCCTTGGCGAGTCATGTCATCCGCCAAGTCATGTCATCCGCCAAGAAATAAATTTCTTGGCTCACAGCAGAAGTCATCTAAAGATGACTAAAGATAGTTAACTTATTATGGCTAATTAATGAGACTTGATATTAATCCGTATATCCGTGGCATAATTCGTGTGAGCGACTCAACCCAACCTACAAATACTAATTTTCTCGTAATTCTTTGAGTTGATCTAGAGATTTTTGATACAACTCTTGATTTCTTTGTTGTTGGTATAAGTCGGCAGCTTTTTCAAAGTCTGATATAGCTTTTTCAGTATTACTGTTACGTTTGTAAATCACACCCCGGTTGTAGTAAGCATTAGCATATTTGGGATTGAGTTGAATAGCTTGGTTAAAGTCAGCGAGCGCCTTTTCATATTTTCCCTGGTTATAGTAAACATAACCCCTGTCATTGTAAGCTTCAGCATATTTGGGATTGAGTTGAATAGCTTGGTTATACTCAGCAAGCGCCTTCTCGTATTCTCCCTGGTTATCGTAAACATCACCCCTGTTGTTGTAAGCAACAGCATATTTGGGATTGAGTTGAATAGCTTGGTTATACTCAGCAAGCGCCTTTTCATATTGTCCCTGCTTATGATAAACAGCACCCCTACCATTGTAAGCACTAGCATATTTGGGATTAACTTGAATAGCTTGGTTCAAGTCAGCGAGCGCCTTTTCATATTTTCCCTGGTTATAGTAAACCAAACCTCTGTGTTTGTAAGCACTAGCATATTTGGGATTGAGTTGAATAGCTTGGTTATACTCAGCCAGCGCCTTTTCATATGCTCCCTGGTTATAGTAAACAGCACCCCTGTTGTTGTAAGCAGTCGCATATTTGGGATTGAGTTGAATAGCTTGGTTATACTCAGCGAGCGCCTTTTCATATTTTCCCTGGTTATAGTAAACATAACCCCTGTCATTGTAAGCAGTCGCATATTTGGGATTGAGTTGAATAGCTTGGTTATAGTCAGCGAGCGCCTTTTCGTATTTTCCCTGCTTACGATAAACCAAACCCCTGTTGTTGTAAGCAACAGCAAATTTGGGATTGAGTTGAATAGCTTGGTTGTACTCAGCAAGCGCCTTTTCATATTTTCCCTGGTTATCGTAAACATCACCCCTGTTGTTGTAAGCAGTAGCATATTTGGGATTGAGTTGAATAGCTTGGTTATAGTCAGCAAGCGCCTTCTCGTATTCTCCCTGGTTATCGTAAACATAACCCCTGTTGTTGTAAGCAGTAGCATATTTGGGATTGAGTTGAATAGCTTGGTTATAGTCAGCAAGCGCCTTCTCGTATTCTCCCTGGTTATCGTAAACATCACCCCTGTTGTTGTAAGCACTAGCATATTTGGGATTGAGTTGAATAGCTTGGTTATAGTCAGCGAGCGCCTTTTCATATTTTCCCTGGTTATAGTAAACAGCACCCCTGCCATTGTAAGGACTAGCATATTTGGGATCGAGTTGAATAGCTTGGTTATAGTCAGCAAGCGCCTTTTCATATTCTCCCTGGTTATAGTAAACAGCACCCCTGTTATTGTAAGCTTCAGCATTTTTCGGATTGAGTTGAATAGCCTGGTTATACTCAGCAAGCGCCTTTTCATATTTTCCCTGGTTATGGCGATCGCTCACCCCATTATAGTAATTTTCAGCTTTATTGAAAAAAATGCCTATTCCTGCGCCGATAATTCCGATAATGGTGGCAACTATTCCGATTTTCAACAACTGATTATTTCCTCGGTAAAAAGTTTTGCTGCTTTTTATAGCAGTTAACATTTCTGTAGCAGTCTGGTAGCGATCGCTCAATTTTTTTTCTATCGCTCTACCTAAAATATCAGCAAATTTTGAGCTAATATTCCCTACATTTTTGCGCCAGGGAAGTTTACTATTGGGTATTTTTCCTGTTAAAAGATAAACTGCTGTTACTCCTAAACTATATATATCGCTAGCATGGGTAGGTTTACCTTTTTTTTGTTCGGGAGAAACAAAACCTGAAGTTCCAGTACCCAGGACAGTATAAGTCATGTTTGGGTTAACTATGGTGTCAATTTCTTTGACAATACCGAAGTCTATTAATATAGATAATTTTTCTCCATTCACCATAATATTACTCGGCTTAATATCCCGGTGAATTATTTTATTTTCCTTGAAAAAATCCAGGACTGGCAATATTTTTTTTAGTATATCTTTGACTTCTATTTCTGTTAGTTTCCCTTTGTGTTTAAGTTGGTGTTGGAGGTTACGTCCTGCAATCCATTCTTGAACTAAATAAAATTGATTATTTTCCGAAAAATAGCCATATAAATCTGGAATTTGTGGGTGTTTTCCTAATCTTTTTAAAATTTTTGCTTCTTGTTGAAATCTTTGTTCTAGTTCTTGTTGTAATTGGGGTTTCGAGGTCTTGAGTTGCTTGATGAGACATAGACGATTAGAGCTTCTGGTGTCTTTTCCCTGGAATGTGATGCTCACATGAGTCTCATACAATTTCTTCATAATTTGGTATCGTTTGTCTAGAAGTTGGTTTGTAGCCATTGGTATTTTAAGTTGATTAGAAGATAACTTAATTATAGAGCGATACACAGAAACCGGGTTTATTGAGGAAAGTGTGGGAAGTGTTAGGAAATCGAATCTTGTCTGCTTTGTAGTAAGATATAATTCTGGTTCAATTCATAAAGCTTTTATCTAAGCCAAAAGTAATCGCTGATAGCTAATATAAAATCCGGTTGAATAGTCGTCATTGCGACGATAGGAAGCAACCTCTTATCTTTAGGAGATTGCTTCCTTCCACGGAGTAACCGTCGCAATGACTTAGCGATAGTAATTATCCTGATTCTATATAACGGTTGAATGCTTAAATTTTAGCACTACTAATTTCCTATCGAATAGACTTATTAATTGCATCCACCAAAAACAAGCGATAGCTAATAGATAATTCCCTAATAAATCTAACTAATTCCTGCCAAGATAAACTCCCAAACTCTGACTCAACATTTCCCTTTCTTTGAGGCAACTTTCCTAACTGCAAACTCTCTAGCAAATCATTACCGAATAATTAATACAGGACTTACGCAAAGGCACTGTGTATAGAGTCCAATAACTATTGGACAATAGTTTTGAGCGCTATATAT
>NZ_JAAHHG010000415.1:3949-9119 GCF_010692555.1 Okeania sp. SIO3B5
TTGAGGCAACTTTCCTAACTGCAAACTCTCTAGCAAATCATTACCGAATAATTAATACAGGACTTACGCAAAGGCACTGTGTATAGAGTCCAATAACTATTGGACAATAGTTTTGAGCGCTATATATACCGTATCTGCGTAAGTCCTATAATAGTTAATAGTTAATAATTAATAATTCTGGTTTAAAGTCTTCCCTTTCAAGAGAAAAAAGCCGTCGAGGGATGGGGAGGTTTCCTCTCTATTTCCTATTTCCCGAATTACTACTCCCTACTCCCTACTCCCTACTCCCTACTCCCTACTCCCTAAAATCAAATGAATTACATCCACTAAAAACAAGCGATCGCTAATAGATAATTCCCTAATAAATCTAACTAATTCCTGCCAAGATAAACTCCCAAACTCTGACTCAACATTTCCCTTTCCTTGAGGCAACTTTCCTAACTGCAAACTCTCTAGCAAATCATTACCGAATAATTAATACAGGACTTACGCAAAGGCACTGTGTATAGAGTCCAATAACTATTGGACAATAGTTTTGAGCGCTATATATACCGTATCTGCGTAAGTCCTATAATAGTTAATAGTTAATAATTAATAATTCTGGTTTAAAGTCTTCCCTTTCAAGAGAAAAAAGCCGTCGAGGGATGGGGAGGTTTCCTCTCTATTTCCTATTTCCCGAATTACTACTCCCTACTCCCTACTCCCTACTCCCTACTCCCTACTCCCTACTCCCTAAAATCAAATTAATTGCATCCACTAAAAACAAGCGATCGCTAATAGATAATTCCCTAATAAATCTAACTAATTCCTGCCAATATAAACTCCCAAACTCTGACTCAACATTTCCCTTTCCTTGAGGCAATTTTCCTAACTGCAGACTCTCTAGCAAATCATTACCAAATAATTAATAATTAATAATTAAATAATTCTACTTTAAAGCCTCCCCAATTTTTCGGTAAAATTGAATCATTCAATATGGTTGTTTGCTTACTTTTCTTGCACACTGCTCGTTGATGCTTAATCAATAGGACGTAATTGTAGGTTTCTCCTTAACTGCATATATGGAGAAATATCTGTAGGATCGAACATCCAGTAGTCAGGTAGAAACTTCCATCCTCTATCTTGTATTAGTTTGCCTTTCTCTTCTTCAGATAGCAGCATAAGTAGAATAGGTTCTCCACAATCTAATTGTTCAAACTGATATCCTGTTCCTAGAAGCATTGGGTTGATATCACCAGCCAAAATGAACGGATCGTCTGGTGGGCTATTTGGAACAAAACTACAATGCACTGGAACAAAATTACAATACTTTAACTTAAATGAGATTTCTTCTTTAGCTGATTCAACTATTTCATTAGGTATAAAATTTCCACGAGAAATTTTTGATAGTTGCTCTAGCAATTTAACAAACTCCTCAAATTTATATGGTGGCAAATCATCACCCCAAAAAGTCTCTATATAAAAAGGAGTATAAATGACTCGCTTGGTATCGAGTTCAACAATCTGATAATCCTTTTCTTCATCGAATAATTTATATTCTTTGCTTGGATTTATAGAGGCTTGATAATTAACTTCATCTAGACTTAATAAGTGGTCAGGTGCTAAATTTGAGTAATAGTATCGCCTTTCTTCAGAGATTCTTTTGAGAAAGATTATTATTTCAATTAGGTCTTTATCTGGAAGTTTGGAGTAAGCTTCAAAGAAACCTAGATCACAAAAATATCTGGTAGTTTCAAGTAGCCATTCTACTGTGTACATAATATTGCCATTATCACAAACATTTATCGCCCTTGAATTTCTAATTTTATCTGGTACAAAATTATCGGTTAGTAAGGAGTAGGGAAGAAAAAATAGAGATTAATTTTGAACTGTACCTCACCATTTTAAGAAGTTATGAAAATATTTTTTGTAAGCATTCAGCAGTCAGCTATCAGCCATCAGCTATTGCTTTTAGTTTTAGATAAAAGCTTTACTAATTGAGCCATAATTTATACTTACTATAAAAGCTGCCTGAAAAAGTCTATATTCATTTAAAGCCCCTTATGAGAACTGACAGCTAATAGCTAATAGCTGAATGCTTACTATTTTTTATCCTGGTTCGAGGGATATTTTTTCCCTATTAACCCCTTCCTCCTTCCCTCTTCCCTCTTATTATAAAGAATGAAATAGTCCTGCTTCTTTCCTCCTTTTTCCTTCTTCCTTCTTCCTTCTTCCCTCTTCCTTCTTACAAATCTCAAATTTTGAGAATACCCTCTGGATTTACTGATAGTAATTTTCTCTTTTGTAAACCCTCTCGCTCAAGAATTTCATTTGCTGCTAATAACCCACTACTAACAGCTCTTTCCATTAAACCACAGGGAAAAGGCATTTTTACCCAATCTCCAGCAAATATCAAATTATCAGCACCACTGTTAGTTTCTGGACGTTCTTGATAACTACCTGGAGGATAACCGGAAAAATTTTTCTGGTTCACTAATTCCCGATGCAGCATATTAGCATCCTTTAATTCAGGCACAATTTCATACAATTCTTTTTCAAAAGTTGTCAGTAAATTTTCCTGAGTAGGAAACTCTTTTTCTTTGTAACAATAAGCGTGTAATTCTACTACACTACCCCCTGTTTTTTCATGCCATTTAATGAATTGTTCTTGAATGCGATGATAGAGAGTAATACTATCAGTTAATTGATAGCCAGATAGAGAAGTAAAATTACTATTTTCCCAGTCAAAATCTCGGTCAAACCAAAAACGACAGACAGCAAATGGATCGGCTATATTCAGTTTTTGTACTCTGTCTTGTACTTTTTGATTGACATCTCCCTCCATCAAATTAAATAAGTGTTTAACTCCTGAAACATCCGTAGCAAATACATAATAATCTGCCTGAATTTCTGTAGGAATAATCTCTGATTTATTTTCTGTTATATCAACTAACTGCACCTGTTCTTCTCGACTTTGATTAATTTTGTAGCGCGATAAATTTCGTTTTGCTGGACCTGTTAATACTTTTCCTTTACTATCATAAACTGCTCCATGACAAGGGCAGTAAAATTTGCCATCTTCAGCTAAATTAACAGTACAACCTTGATGAGTACAAGTCAGAGAAATAGCCTCATCTGAACCAGCTTTAATAGCAAAAAGACTATCACTCGAACCAAAATAATCAACATCCTGTTTATTGATTTCTAAATTACGTTCTACCCAAAAAGGAATTTTACTTTTAGCCTCTCCTAACTGATAGTTAATAGAATCAACTTTACCTTGTTTCCAATTAATTTTACTAATACCAATATCGGTAAAAATTTTGCCTCCCCGACTTTGAATTTCTTGAGCAATAGGTTGTACTAAACTTGTACCCATATCTTGCTTAGTACCATGAAAAGCCAAACCTTCTGGATTACCAAAAAAATAGAAGTGAAAAAACTGCATTAACTCTGCAACACTCAATTTATCTGGAGCATTAAGACTTGATTTTGCAAAAGGTAAAAAATATAAATCATACAATCCTTGAGGAAAATCTTTTTCCACCCATTCCGCTACAGATAAATTGTCTAATTTTTGGTAAGTATTCTCTACTTGAAAACCACCTATCGCTCGAAAAACTTCCCAATGTTTAGGCTTTACTAAATTAATTCCCCATCTAAATCTATTAGGAGAAGAAATTGCTAAATCCACAATATTCCAAGGAAAGGCAGAACTACTAGGACGAAATACTTCTGGGTCATACTTCCCTTCTCGAAACACCACAGAATAAAACTCTAAAGACTTAAAATTATTAGTAATATTCAGTTCTGAAACTAAACTTTTAAGATTGTAATATTGAGGAAAAAAACCATGAAAACCATGTTCCATCATAAATTTTTCTTCCCCAAAATCAACAGACCAACTAGCAATTTTTCCTCCTAGTTGTGGCGATTTTTCTAACAAAGTAACCCTAAAACCTCGCTGACTAAGTTCATAAGCACAAGCTAATCCTGCTAATCCACCACCAACTACTACTACGCTTTTAGAGCTGTTTAAATATCGTGGTAAGTCCAGATTATCTTGTACAAAAACAGTTGGTTGTGGTTTGGAAAATCTAGTATAACCCACTAAACCAGTGGCAGTAGCAACGGTAAATAATTTGAGTATTGTTCGTCGCGAAACTGATTGTAATGACTTGAGATTATTGAATTGATTCATCAGCAATTAATTGATTACTGTTTGAAATTTTAATTTTGCCGTTTATAGCTTCGATACATTGTAATTTACTCCATAATATTTGCGTATCAAAATATAGAATGCTTAAGCTTTTCTCAAGTTTTCGGATAATAAAGGGTTGGAGAACATGGTCTAAATAAAGAATCTCTAAGTCTAGTATTTTTACCAAAAAATAGGGTCAATAGCCTCCCCTTTCATATGTCTGGTATCAAGTTCTAATAAATACTTAATATATAGCAATCAGGAATCAGTTGTGAGAATTGAGATGGTAAGCATTCAGCTATTAGCTTTTTAAAGAATCAAGCAAAGACTAAGGTTAGCTGACAGAAATATTTCATTTCCTGCGGAATGCTGCGCAAATATATTTCACTCCTTGACTACTAATTTCTTCTTCCAAGATAATGAGTTAATAACTCATAGCTGACGGCTGAATAATTACTTGAGATGTTCCTTAAAAGTATAGGATATAGAAATTATTATATTCATATGATATGTTTTTTTCTTCTTCCCTGTTCCCTGTTCCCTAAAAGTTTTCAATATCTCACAACTCAAATCATATTGCTATAGTGTTTTTACCTGGGATGTGGAAACCAGGTGCTATTAAAAAGGTATGAAGGAGATATTAAAGGAGTTCATTAATTGATAATTGATAATTGATAATTGATAATGGATAATTGATAATTAATAATGGATAATTGATAATTGATAATTGATAATTGATAATTGATAATTGATAATTGATAATTGATAATTGATAATTGATAATTGATAATGGATAATTGATAATTGATAATTGATAATTGATAATGGATAATTGATAATGGATAATTGATAATTACCTCTGGTTAAAACCGTCCTTGATTGAATATAAGGAGATATTATTTCTTTTCTCTTGGTCGATTGGATATGGCGAGGAGACCTTGCCATCCCTCGACCGCTTTTTTCCCCTTAAAAGGGGAGGCTTTAAACCAG
>NZ_JAAHHG010000416.1 GCF_010692555.1 Okeania sp. SIO3B5
TGATAGGGAATAGGGAACAGGGAACAGGGAACAGGGAACAGGGAACAGGGAACAGGGAACAGAGAAGAATAAATGATAATTTCTGGATAAGAATTGATTTGATTTTTAATTTTTGGAGATGTCTATTAAAGATACTTTTTTTAATAGTAAATAATCAGGATATTGTCAACTTTATGATCTCACTTGCAGTTACCAAACACCATAAGTAATTCTACTTAATTAACAGAGAGTTTTTTGTAACTTATTGTAATATATTTTGAAGTACAAAATGTGGGTTTTAGAAAAGTATAAACTACCTAGAAGCAGGAAGCTCAAAAGCCTAATAGAAGTTGGTTTACTAGATGAGGAAAGTACTCTAAATTTGATTGTTAAACCAGCTCAAGGAATACTAGAATATGAACAAAGCGCGGTAGATGCCAAATGGCAACTATCCGCAGGCCATCCTTCTCTAACACAACTACTATGCTCCAATATTTTTAGACATTGTAGGGAAAAAGGAATAAAAAACGTAACTGACAATCATGTCTGGTTAATTTTGGAGACGCGATGACAGAGAGAAGCAGTATTAATAGGTTTTCTAGAACCTTTTGATTAGCATAAAAAATTATTTTTTCGTGCAGTAGCAGAAGCTCAAGAAAGCTTTGGAGAAAACCAACTACAAGCCTCTGTAAAAAATTGGCAGTCTATAGGAAAACGTTGAGTTGAAGAATATGGCTTTTTAGAAGAACAAGAATGTCCTATAAGTTATAAGATCAAAGTTGAATTAGTCCGACTTTGGCTGGTAAAAACTATCCCTTATCTGATGAGGAAAGACGGCAAATGGATAAAATTCCTAACAAATATCAAAATTTACCTGAAACAAATAACAACCACAAAACGCCTGTGCCAGAGCAAAATGATCCTCCTCAAGGACCTAATCAAATATCAAAATTTTTGTCTTTGTTAATGGTAGTTTCTATTATACTCGCTCCTATAATGTTCACATTTTACCGGATTATTAGTTCGGAAAATTCTGAAGTTGTTCAAAATGGCTGTAATTCACTGTTAGAAAAAATAGATAGAGCTTTGGAAGATGAAATAGATAAAGAAGAGCGATCGCTCTTTATAGAAAAAATTAACTCTGAATGGTATAGGGAAGAACAGAATTTAGACGAACAATGCTCTAATATTGATGGGTTTGATGAAAAGTATAACCAATTATTCTGGAAATCTAGTCTGGATCAAATAAGTTCTCAAGAATATGAGGAAGCCACAAAAACTTTGTGCAAAATTACCAATAGATATGAAGACTTTAGTGAAGTTGAAAATACACTTAAAGAATGGATCTTCAATAATACTCTGTCTAATAAAAACAAAGAAAAGGTAATTGAAACATTGATTCAACAAAATCAATCACCTAATGATTGTCCAGCTTATTCATTCAATAACGAGCAAAACAAAAATTTACTAGACCAGCAAAAGAAACTACTGTCCGGGCAAAAAAATTTACAGTATGACCAGGAAGCCAGAAATCATGTTGACGAATATAGGTATGAAAAAGCTGTCGAATCATATTGCAAAATTACAGAGGGGTATGCTTCCTTTGACAATATAAGAAAGCAGCTAAAAGAATGGTTGTTTGAAGATAATTATTCAAATTCTTTCAATTATGACGATCAACAGAAAGTTATGGAGAAACTGAAAGAATTAAAAGAATGTCCAGCGTCTCCACTTTAATGATTAATTAATGCTATTCAGGTTTGGGATTTTCCCAAAAACCGTCACTTCCTTCTATTTCTTCTTTTGGCGTTACTCTAATTCCTTGTCTGGCTATCCTATGAATGTTCAGCCATAAATTTTTTGTTTTAGATAACTTTCTTTGATTGCCAATTATCATATCAAAACTGTATAAAATTCCCCCGATAACTACCCAGACTATCCAACTAAAAATCAAGACAAAAACAAAAACAATTAACCATCCTAATATTTGAGAGCCTAGCTGACCTAAAACATTATAATTATCCTGATATACTTCCGTACCTTTGAGACTCCAAGATACTGCTATAGTACCCCAACATCCACAAAAAAGATGAACGGGAATAGCTCCTACCGGATCGTCAATTTTCCATAACTTTAATAGTAAGTTACCAAAAGTAACAATTACTCCACTAACAGCACCTATGAGAATAGCAATAGGAACATCAATATAAGCAGAGGAAGCTGTTACTCCAACTAAGCCACCTAAGATACCATTAATAAGTGATGAAAGTTCGGGTTTTCCAGTTTCTGGATTATTTTCAAATATTTTAGACCATAAGGCAGTTATGGGAGTAGAAAGTATGGCAACTATACCTCCTGTTGCTGCGGACATAATGGTAGTGATAACTATATGACCGACATTTTGTAGCTCGGTTGTAGAGCCACCATTAAAACCTAACCAACCTAACCAAAGTATGAGACATCCGAGAGTGGCAGATGTTAAGTTGCTTGGGTAAGTAAAATAGTTTTGATGCCCAAATTTACGAGGTAATGCTTTCCGCAGTACACTACCATCTAAATCTTCCTGGGGGTCATATCCAAAATAACCCCATCTAGGTTGAAGTAAGATAGCACCTACTAAAGCAACAGTTCCTCCCACAGTATGAACAACGGTAGAACCTGCAAAATCTATAAAATTAATTGCTTGTTTGAGCCAACCATATTCTGACCATACCCAATGACCAACTATAGGATATAGAAATCCTACCAAGATAAAACTAAACCAGAAAAATGCCCAAAACCTAATCCTTTCTGCCACTGCTCCAGAAACAATAGTTGCTGCTGTTCCAGCAAATGCTAATTGAAAGAAAAATAGAGATGCTATAGAGCGGTTTTCCCATTGACGTTGCAAACAAGAAAATTTATTTTTAGGAAAACCTAGGGGGTTATCATCTTTGGGAAGTAGTATATATTCTGAACTTTGCCCCGACTCATTATATTCAGTTGCTGGAGAAAAATGCCCCAGGTAACTAACTATTTCCTGGTCATTTTGATTAGCATTTTTTCTACAAGGAGCATGATCTGAACCATCACCAAACATTAAGCCAAAACCAAACATCCAGAAAGCGATCGCTGCTACACAAAAAACAATTAAGTTTTTCGCCAAGACATTTACAGAATTTTCGCTGCGACAAAAACCAGCTTCCAAAAGAGCGAAACCAGCATTCATAAAAAATACTAGGGCGCCAGCTAATAACAGCCAGATATTGTCTACTGCAGCAAAATTATTGGCACTATCAGCATCATTAGCTAAAGCTCTTTGGCAACTTATCAAAACTACGATAGTTGCCAAAAATAAACAGACATACCTAAAGCGTGAGAACCAGTTTTTATTAGTCATTTCATTTATTAGTTTGCTACGCATACTGAAAAGTCTCCTAGATCGGAACTATTAGGACTTACGCACTGACAAGTTGTAGGTTGGGTTGAGGAACCGTTAGCGAAGCTTATCCGTTAGGATAAACCCAACAATAGTAAGGTTTTGTTGGGTTTCACTCCGTTCAACCCCATCTACATTTTTAGGTGTAGGTTGGGTTGAGGAACGTTAGCGGAGCTTATCCGTTAGGATAAACCCAACATTAGTAAGGTTTTGTTGGGTTTCACTCCGTTCAACCCAACCTACATTAGCTATTACCTATTAAATATCCATTTTCCTCAGCTCTTCAGCAAGAGCATCTATAGTAAAACGAATTTGCTCCTCTGTATGATTACAGGTAATAAAAAAGCGCAGTCTAGCTGCATTGTGTGGCACAGATGGATAAAACATAAACGGTACATTAATTCCCCGCTTAAATAAATTTTGGGATAATAGTACAGACTTAATAGACTCACCCACAATAATAGGTATCACTGGAGAGTCCTTACTCATACCAGTATTTAAACCTCGATCGCGAGCGCATTCCAAAAATAGTCGAGACCTTTGTTGCAGTTGTGTCACCCTTTGAGGTTCCGCCTTCAACAAACGAATAGCTGCTAATACTGATGCTGCATCTGGTGGGGAAATACCTACACTATAGACAAATCCTGGGGAAGTATATTTAAGATATTCTACTAATGCTTTGCTACCAGCAATATAACCACCACAACTAGCAAAAGATTTACTTAAAGTACCCATCCATAGATCGATATCATTGGGGTCAACCCCAAAATACTCACTAATACCCCTACCATGGTTGCCAATGGTACCGATAGAATGAGCCTCATCTACCATCAGAAAAGCTTTGTAACGTTGTTTAATCTCTATAAATTTCGGTAAATCTGGAATATCACCATCTGTACTATATACACCTTCTATAGCAATAAGTATCCGTTTATAACGATGACGGCGATCGCTCAATAACCTATCCAAAGCTTGCCAGTCATTATGAGGAAAAGCAATAATAGTTGCTCCCGATAACAAACAACCTTGGAAAATACTATTATGGCTCAAAGAGTCATGGAGAATTAAATCATTTTGCCCAAACAAATGACTAATAGTAGTTACATTAGTTGCATGACCGCCAACATAAACAATACTATCCTCAACGCCGATAAAATCAGCAATTTCTCTTTCCAATTCCTGATGTAACGGCTTTTCTCCTGATAATAACCTACTGGCAGAAACAGAAGTACCATAGCGATCGATAGCTTCCTTCGCTGCATTAGATACTGAGGAGTCGCCACACATACCTAAATAATTGTAGGTAGCATAATTCACCAATTCCCTACCACCAATAACTGTGGTATTATTATTAATCTGTTCTTGAGGTATAAAAAACGGATTACCAATACCTGTAGCATTAATTTCTGCCATTTGCTTTTGCAGTTGCAGATATTCTGGGTACAGGTCGAAGTTATAATACTCTAAAGGAATTTCTTCAGTTTCAATAGTTGGATTAGAAGTTGAGACCTCAGCCTCATCTTCTAATTTTTTGTGAATATTTGGCCCTGTATCCTGGGTGGTATCCTCCACTAAATATTCAGCTAAAGCCTCAATAGTTGGATAATCCAATAACAGAGTCGGAGGAAGTCGCCTACCGAGGAGATTTTCTAGTTCTCCAGAAAGATTGACCACTTCAATCGAATTAAGGCCATAATCAATAAAATCCCGCTCAATATCTATCTCATGAATATCAAGTTCTAGTCTTTCGGCCAATTGGGATATCAACCAGGACTTAATAGTTTCTGTAGACGGGGATAATTGTGGGACTTGCAAGGCAGGGTCTGGCTCGTTGTTTACTAAAGACAGATGTTGGCTGTCCTTCTCATTGGTAAGCTGGTTCAACAGTTTCATTGTTCACTCCTGCACCACGTTAAAATTGCTCATAACTCAGTTTTTTCTAGTAGCTTATATGCAATAGCACATATTGGGGTAAAAAAGTCCCTCTAAAAAATCATAAATTTGATTTCTGATTTTTTAGCACTAACTTCTAACTTGTAACAATTACCTAAAATAGCTAACTATTTCAACTGATTGACCCCCCCAACTTTGATGTCGGCAAGGGGTCTCCCGTTAACATTTGTATAACGGGAGGGGAGTTGCCGACCAACAAATAAACCGCGCAGCGTCCACTTAGAGCTTGCATTGTGTGTTTTTTTGTGTTATTGTAATTATATTAGGAGTAGCGGTAGTACGCACCTGAGAAAACTATGAAAACAAATAGCGAGTATGGAGTTCAATTAAGAAGTTCGCCCTCAACCCGTGAAAAAGTAAACTCTTGAGGGAACTTTCTGGAGTACAGAATTGTTTAGTACAAAAAGGCGGTGGGTCTCATCGTCTCTGTCTGTAGAGGGTTAAGTGGTTGCACTCCCTGTGAAACAGAAAGCCCTATCTATGAGGTAGGTCCGCCTACATCATAATCTTTGATTTGATGTAGGAGAACGTCACAAAAACACTGGGGAAAGCATTATGGTTATCTCAACGTTGGTTGAAGACCCACGATCTCAGGAACAGAAGCGTCCCATGGGAAAACCAATCAATGTTGCGGTTCTTACCATAGTATGCTATGGTCAATATCACAAGGCTGCTGGGCTAGCAGTGTCAGTCTGTGGAGCGACTGTAAGACCGAAAAGAGGTTTAGCCTTGGAGGCAGGTGCGTTAGAAGCAGAAAGACCTAATCAGTGATGGTTAGGAATCCTTCGTTGTAGCTCAAGCACAACTTTGGAATGATGTCAATGTGCCATGATCTCATAAGAAGTAAGGAAAACCAGCTAGGTTCTACTACAGACTAGAGTCGGAAGTCAGAAGTTACGCAGCTAATTTTGTGCATTAGATTTTGGGGCAGGTTTACATGATTTGATGGTTAAACTCGTTAATTTAACCAGGAACCTGACCCTACTATTGCAACATTTTCAGAGTTTCAGTCCACTACCTTCTTTATTCAAATACCTTTAAAGTTCCTGCCAAAAAACCATCACGACAAGCATAACGCTGAACTTTACCACTAGAAGTCTTGGGAATAGCTCCTGGTTTGAGCAATAATACCTGATAAGTCTGTAAGTCGTGATTTCTTGATATAACTCGTTGGATAGATTTAATTAAATCCTCAGAGGAATTGGAATTTTCTGTCCCAGACTTGCCATTACGCCGACCAACTTCCCGAAAGTTACGTTCTACCTCAGCCACTACTACTAGATTTTCTTCCCCTGCAACCTCCACTGAAAACCCAGCCACACAACCTGGTCTAATCATGGGATGACTTTGCTCGACTGTCCATTCAATGTCTTGAGGGTAATGATTCCGACCATTAATAATAATCACATCCTTGAGACGACCAGTCACAAACAATTCCCCACCCTCCAAAAACCCTAAATCTCCAGTTCTCATAAATGGCTCTTTTCTAGAAGCTTCAGGTAAATAAGCCTCAAAAGTCTGCTTTGTTTCTTCTGGTTTGTGCCAATAACCCTCAGCAATACTTGGCCCCGATACCCAAATTTCTCCAACTTCACCCTCAGCACAGAGAGTTAATTTTTCTGGATGGACAATTTTAATCTGTTGGTCTGGCAAAGTTTGACCGCAACCAACTAATATTTTTGTGGCTTCAGTTTCTGAAGTAGTTGAAATAATCTGATTTTGTTCTAATGCGTCAGTCGCAATAGCTGAAATAATCTGATTTTGTTCTAATGCGTTAGCCGCAACAGTAGTTTGAATTGGTGGAGCAAGTTTATCGCCTCCAGAAATTATCAGAGTAGCTTCTGCCATCCCATAACAAGGATAAAAAGCTTCTCGACGGAAACCACAAACTTCAAAAGTTCTGGCAAATCTTTCTAACACTTGGGCACTAATAGGTTCAGCACCATTAAATGCCACTTCCCAACTACTTAAATCCAAATTTTGAATCTGTTCGGCCTTAATTTTACGGACACACAGATCGTAAGCAAAGTTAGGTCCACCGCTGGTAGTCCCTTGATGTTGAGAAATAGCTTGTAGCCAGCGCACTGGACTTTGCAGAAACATTAACGGAGACATTAAAACTACTGGAAATGCTCCATATAAAGGTTGTATTATTCCACCAATTAAACCCATATCGTGATAAGGAGGTAGCCAGATTATTCCTTTGCTTTCTACAGAATGTCCAAAACATTGATGAATCAGACTAGAGTTATGCAAAAGGTTTTGGTGAGTAATCATTACTCCTTTTGGTGTGGCTGTGGAACCGGAGGTATATTGGAGGAAGGCAAGGGTATTTTCGTTGATATTTGGTTCAAGCCATTTTTCTGCAAAATTGTCTGGAATATGGTCAGTGGCTAACCAACCTAAATTATTCAATTCTGGGGTTTCCGAGGCACGACGTTCTAGGGTGGAGATGATAGATTTAGTTGTTAGAGCTACTTTGGCCTCTGTATCCCTAATAATTGTTTGAATGCGGGCCAGGGAGCGATTTGGTCTAGGGGGATAGGCGGGAACTGCGATAATTCCAGCATAAAGACATCCAAAAAAGGCGCTAATATACTCTAGTCCCGGTTGATAGATGAGTAAAGCACGTTCTCCTGGTGGACATACTGATTGGAGATAGGCAGCGATCGCTCGTGAACGTTGTTCTAGTTGTTGATAGGTGAGGCTAGTTGTTTCTGTTTCTCCATCTACTAAAAAGGTATAAGCTATTTGTTTGGGGTTTTCGATAGCTCTGTTTTGTAATAAATCTACTAATGTTTTAATTTTTTTATCTACAATATTCATTTGATTTTTAATAGAAAAAGCCAGGGTTCGGGCAATTAATTTATACCAGAAGGAAGAAGGCTTTAGTTATCTAGGAGAGAAGGAAGAAGGAAAAAGTGGTTCATCAATTTGAAAAGCGTTGTAAATGTTTGTAGTGCGGGCATCTTGCCCGCGACGGGTATACCTCACGCTTAGTGGAATCTACTGTAACAATTGTGATGTATTTCCCTGGGACTGACTTTTGATTAAAAATCTATCTGAAGCTGCCAAAATATTATCAATTTATAGTCACAGCTATTATTTAAGTCTGAAATAAAATGACACAACAACATATAACTTTAATTACTGGTGTGCGACTAGATTTCAAAAACCCTGGCAATTTCCGGTAAATAGTGTAAAAATAGAAGATGAAGATAGAAAAAAAAGGAAATGGTCAAAAATTATGTAACCCCAGGGGAAGCAGCCCGAATCTTGGGAGTCTGCGACAGAACCTTGCGGTACTGGGAAGAGCAGGGAAAAATCAAAGCAATTAGAACAGCAGGAGGTCAACGAAGATATGACATCACCACATATACAACTGGGACTACCGGGGATAGGGCTACCATTCTCTACGCCAGAGTCTCGTCAACAAAGCAAAAAGAAGACTTGGAGCGTCAATGTTAATATCTCCAGTCCCAATATCCTGATGGAGAGCTTGTCAAAGAAGTTGGAGGAGGACTTAACTACAAACGAAAAAAAATGCTTGCCGTACTGGAACGGGTTATGTCAGGAAATGTCCAATCGATTGTGGTCACATACAAAGACAGGCTCCTTCGATTTGGCTTCGATTTGCTCGAATGGTTCTGTGCCCACCACAATGCGCGAATCGTGGTTCTCAACAAAGTTGAACTTTCTCCCG
>NZ_JAAHHG010000417.1 GCF_010692555.1 Okeania sp. SIO3B5
CACCCCCCGCCCCTCCTCCCCCACCCCCCCCCCCCCCCCTCCCCCACTCCCCCACCCCCCCACTCCCCCACTCCCCCACTCCCTACTCCCCACTCTAACTCAACCTCCGCCAAATACCCACACTCCCATCACCACAACCTGCTGCCAACATTTGACCATCTACACTAAACGTTACTGCATTAACTGCTGCTTCCTGACTCAATACTCCTAACTCCTCCATCGTATAAGGGTTCCATAAATACAAATTCCCATCTCGACATCCACTTGCTAAAATCAAACCATCAGGACTAATAGCAACTGCATTCACTCCATCAGGATGCTGCAATGTTCCCAATAAATCTCCAGTTGCTAACTGCCACAACCTAATAGTATTGTCACTACTCCCACTCGCTAATATCTGACCATCAGGAGCGATCGCCACACTCCGCACCACATCACTATGACCAGCCAAGGTCAACAATAACCTCCCTGTCCCCACATCCCACAACTTAATCGTCTTATCCCCACTCCCACTCGCTAAAACCTTGCCGTCAGGACTAATAGCAACCGACTCCACCCATGCAGTATGACCTTTCAAATATCCTCGCATTTTCCCACTGTTGAGATACCAAACCTTCACCGTTTTGTCACTATGACCGCTTGCCAATATCTGACCATCTTGACTAATAGCGATCGCCTGCACAGGACCCCAATCTTGACCCAACCAACCGCCTAGAGTGCGCACTAACTTACCAGTACCCAAATTCCAAACTTTTACAGTGCCATCATTACTACCACTCACCAAAGTCTGACCATCTGAACTAAAAGCAATCTCCTGCACCCATCCCGAATGACTAAACATCCACCCCCCCAAAGTACGGGGTTCGCTACCAGTCTTCAGAGTCCAGACTTTAATGCTATTATCCTCACCCCCACTCACCAAAGTCTGACCGTCAATACTAAATGCTACAGTTCTGACTTTATCGCCGTGACTTTCTAAACTTTCATACCCTTCCCAAGAACTCTTTGTAGTTTGCATTAAATCTTTCAGTACTTCTTCTACTGAATGATAACGTTGTTGCAGCGATGGTTGTAACATTCGATCAATAATATTATTTAAAGATGTGCTGACAGGTCTAGGTAAATGTTGCTGCCATAACCATTCTTCACCATGGCGTAAGTCAAAGGGGTCGAGTAGAGTCATTAACTGAATGCAGACAACACCTAAACTATAGATATCGCTAGCAAATACTGCTTGACCAATTAACTGTTCTGGTGCAGTATATTCTGGAGAACCGATAACCGTACCACTTTTGACTGCGGGATTAGCAGAAATAGCTTTGGCAGCGCCGAAACCTACTAAATATAAATTTATGCCCCAGTCATATTCACTCTCATTAGTACCACGACGAATAATATTTTCTGGTTTAATATCCCGATGAATTACTTGATTTTTGTGGATGAACTGCAAAACTGGCAGTATTTCTCTCAGAAATTTTCTAATTTTTTGTTCATTAAATGTCCCCTGTTCTTTTAATTCTTGAGCTAAATTTTTACCTTCTATATATTCTTGTACTAAATATCTATAAGATGATACAACAAAATAGGCTAATAAACTAGGAATTTGTGGATGTTTTCCTAGTTTGTCTAGTTGTAATGCTTCTCGGTCAAATAAGGCTGACGCTTTTTCTATTTCACTAATATTTTGTGCTGCATTTTTGCCGGGAATTCCTACAGGTAAAAATTGTTTAATTACACATATTGGTTTTGAAGGAATATCTTCATCAACTGCCAAAAATGTTCTGCTAAATGTACCTATTCCTATTGGTTTTAGGAGGCGGTAATGTTCTCTCAGGATGAGTTTTGCACCGCAACTTTGGCAAAATCTATTTTTATCTGGGTTTTGAGGTTTTTGGCAAGTAGGATTGTAGCAATAACTCATATTTTTATGGGTAATAATTTAGTTGAAAGAAGAAGGAAGAAGGAAGAAGTATGATTTAAAAATAGACTTTTTGCAGAAGTCAGGGAATAGGGAATAGGGAATAGGGAATAGGGGAATTAAATGTTAATTTCATCTCTTGAATTGATTTAATTAATACTTTTGCTAGAGGTTTAATCTAAAATAGAAAAACAAAAACATAACTGTACCTCACAATCTTGGAAAACGCTATACAATTGAAAGATCATTACTACATTATACCAAAATTTAGTCAATGAGTATAATAAAAAACGGCATTGCTGAATTAACATACAGCGGTTCCCGTTGTTCTGAGGTACATCTGTCGCGGGCAAGATGCCCGCACTACAATGATTTTACCATTCAAATTTGTACATCGTTTGTCCGAAATATGCTGTAAGAACTAAGATATTTGGACTAACCGTAATCAACATAAGAATTATGAATACCCTTTTGATTACTTGCTCCCGAACAACATCTGTAGGGACGTTGCATGCAACGTCCCTACCTGTTTCCTCCCTGTTCCCTGTTCCCTATTCCCTATTCCCTATTCCCTAAAACCATAAACATAAGTACCTCATAACAACGGGAAGTGCTGTATGATAATAAAAACTAAATAGTTGTTTAGGAGGATATAATCTATGACATTGCTACTAGCTGGTGACATTGGTGGTACTAAAACAATACTACAACTGGTAGAGGCTAAACGAGAAGAATCCAAGGCTACCGTGGAATTTCAGAGTCTCTATGAGAATCGTTACCCCAGTAACGATTTTCCAGATTTAGTACCTATAGTACAAAAATTTTTGGCAGAAGCAAATGAGAAATTGGGTGAGCAATTCCAACCAGAAAAAGCGTGTTTTGCGATCGCTGGTCCGGTCGTAAATAATACTGTTAAATTAACTAACCTACCTTGGATGCTGGATGCTAAATTGCTAGAAAGTGGATTAGGGATATCCCAAGTTAGCCTGATCAACGATTTTGAAGCAGTGGGTTATGGAATTTTGGGTTTAACTGACAATGATTTGGAGACTTTACAAGCTGGTGAACCTCAAGATGATACACCAATAGCTGTAATTGGTGCAGGTACGGGATTAGGAGAATGCTTTTTAATTCGAGGAGGAGGAGCAGTCAGGGTTTATCCCACAGAGGGGGGTCATACAGATTTTGCACCACGCTCTGAGTTAGAATTTGATCTATTAAAATATTTGTTAGCAAAGCATAATATAGACCGAGTTTCTGTAGAAAGGGTAGTTTCAGGTATGGGAATTGTGGCAATTTATCAATTTTTACGCGATCGCAAATCTGCTGCTGAATCTCCTGAGATAGGGGAATTAGTAAGAAAGTGGGAAACAGAAATTGGCTCAGATGAAATTACAGTAGATCCAGGTGCAGTTATTGGGAAAGCTGCGTTGGAAAACAGCGATCGCCTGTGCGAGAAAGTTTTCGAGCTTTTTGTGGGAGCTTATGGAGCGGAAGCAGGTAATTTAGCATTGAAGCTTTTACCTTATAGTGGTTTATATATAGCAGGTGGTATCGCTGCTAAAATCCTGCCACTGATGAAGTCAGGTGCTTTTATGGAAGCTTTTCATCATAAGGGGCGAATGAGACCATTGTTAGAAAAAGTACCTGTTCATATTGTGTTAAACCCTAAAGTGGGATTAATTGGTGCGGCGATTCGTGCTTCTAATTTATAGGCAATGATACTAAGTAGGGGAGTGGGGGAGTAAGGGAGTGAGGGAGTAGGGGAGTAGGGGAGTAGGGGAGATTAAATATTGAAGTAATTGGGCGATCGGTAGTTTTGGTACAAAAAATTACGATTAGACCACTTGAGGTGCTGTGAGAATTCTTAAAACCCTGATTAATATCATGTCCAGATAATTAGTGATGCAAAAACTTTTTCTCGTAAGCGCCTTTTCTTCCCTCCTGTCTCCTGCCTTTCTTTCCGTACCGTTACTATCGATCGCCTTAGCGAAACTGTTGCAACTGTTGACTTTTGACTTAAAATACTACTGAATCTCCTAAATTCTAACTTTTAATTTAAAATTTCTCACTTTTGACTTTTGACTTTTGACTTAAAATACTTCTAACTTTTGACTTTTGACTTTTGAATTTTGACTTTATGTGGACGCCCTAT
The DNA here is from genome assembly GCF_010692555.1 of Okeania sp. SIO3B5. Classification (GTDB taxonomy): domain Bacteria; phylum Cyanobacteriota; class Cyanobacteriia; order Cyanobacteriales; family Microcoleaceae; genus Okeania. The sequence continues at coordinate 4,074 of NZ_JAAHHG010000417.1, forward strand.
CTAGAATCTGTTTGTCAGTACTATGCTAAATGGTGGGAGGTTTATACTCTGACGGATGTGAGAGGAAAAAAGTCTCTTCAGCAGCAGCAACATATTTCCCCACTGTTGGATTTGGGTTTGATGGTACAAACTATTGAGTCGGAGGAAAAACAGGGGGAAAGACCAGAATATAAAATTGAACGGTTAACAGTTTTGGAGGGTTTGCGCAAATATGCTCCAAATCATGTTTTGTTGGTGGGGCGGCCGGGTTCGGGAAAATCTACTGCTTTGGCCAGATTATTGTTGGAGGAGGCGGAGAAATTAAGATCCCCCCTTAGTCCCCCCTTTCCAAGGGGGGAAACAAGAGAAACTCCTGCCTTTCAAAGGAAGGATGAAGGACAAACAACAGAAACTCCTTTGGAAACAGGGGAAATACAAGAAACTCCCCCCTTTCTAAGGGGGGTTGGGGGGGATCGACTCTTAGAAGAAGCAGAAAAATTGAGATCCCCCCTTAGTCCCCCCTTTCCAAGGGGGGAGACAAGAGAAACTTCTCCCTTTCAAAGGAAGGATGAAGGACAAACAACAGAAACTCCTTTGGAAACAGGGGAAATAAAAGAAACTCCCCCCTTTCTAAGGGGGGTTGGGGGGGATCGAAAACCTGACACTTCCGCAACAGCAAACACACAAATTGATAGTGCTTCTATTTCCGAGGCAGAAAAATTGAGATCCCCCCTTAGTCCCCCCTTTCCAAGGGGGGAAACAAGAGAAACTCCTGCCTTTCTAAGAAAGGATGAAGGACAAACAACAGAAACTCCTTTGGGGAGAGGGGAAACAAGAGAAACTCATCCCTTGGAAACAGGGGAAACAGGAAAAACTCCCCCCTTTCTAAGGGGGGCAGGGGGGGATCGACCCAAAATTCCCATCCTCATCGAACTCCGCTACAGTCAAACTTCTATACTTTCCAGAATTCAAGCTTTTATCCACAAACACCACCCCACCATAAATATAGATACAGCAACTCTAGAAACTTTGCTCCGTCAAGGTGAATTTTTGCTCCTATTCGATGGGTTTAACGAGATGGCATCGGAAGCGGCACGACAACTCTTGAGAATGTTTCGGCAAGACTACCCGCAAACAGCGATGGTGTTTACCACGCGAGATTTGAGTTTGGGGGGAGATTTGGGGATTGAGAAAAGGTTGGAAATGCAGCCTCTGACGGAATCTCAAATGCAGGAGTTTGTCTGTGCTTATTTGCCTTTTGATGGTGAAAAATTATGGCAGCAGTTGCAGGGGAGGTTGCGGGAGTTGGGGGAAACTCCCATGTTTTTGTTGATGTTGTGTGATGTGTTTGCTCATAACAATGTAGTACCTGCTAATTTGGGGTTGGTGTTTCGTCTTTTTACTCAGATTTATAGTATTCGTCTGAAGCAGGATGTTCCCGTTGATGAAAATTCTCGACGTTGGTGGGATAGGTTATTGCAGGAGTTGGCGTGGGTGATGACGAATGGGGAGTCGAAAACTGAGATTATGGTTGCTATTTCTCGACAAAAAGCTGAGGAGGTATTGACGGAGTTTTTGCGAGGGGAGGTGGTAGCTACGACTGACTGTGCGATGCGTTGGTTGGAAGATTTATTGGAGCATCATTTGATTCAGGTGGGAGATGATGGTCAGATTTCGTTTCGCCATCAGTTGTTGCAGGAGTATTATGTGGCGGAAAGGTTGTTATGGCAGTTGGATGGTTTGAGTGACTATGAGTTGCAGTGGGATTATTTGAATTATTTGAAGTGGACGGAAGTAGTGGGGTTGATGTTGGGGTTGGTGGAGGATGAGGAGTTGGCGGTGCGGGTGGTAAGGTTGGCGTTGGAGGTAGATTGGTTTTTGGGGGCGAGGTTGGTGGGAGAGGTGCAACGGAGGTTTCAGGAGAGGGTGTTTGGGGAGGTTGAGCAATTGGAGTTGCCTGTGTTGGTGAAGGTTAGGTTGGCAGCGTTAACGAAGTCGGATGTTGCTGTTCCGGGGTTGGTTAAATTATTGGAAGACTCAGACAAATATGTGCGTCGAGGTGCAGCAGATACTCTGGGTGAAATCCGCTCGAAAACTGCTGTTCCGGGATTAATTAAACTACTAGAAGACTCAGACTATCTTGTGCGTTATAGTGCAGAAAAAGCTCTGGGTGAAATTGGTTCCGAAACAGCAATTCCAGAGCTAATTAAACTCTTAGAAAACTCAGACTATAGTGTGCGTGAGAGTGCAGCAGAAGCTCTGGGTGAAATTGGTTCCGAAACAGCAATTCCAGAGCTAATTAAACTCTTAGAAAACTCAGACTATAGTGTGCGTGAAAGTGCAGCAGAAGCTCTGGGTGAAATTGGCTCAGAAACAGCAATTCCGGAGTTAATTAAACTCTTAGAAAACTCAGACTATAGTGTGCGTGAAACTGTAGCAAATACTCTGGGTAAAATTGGCTCGGGAACTGTGATTTTTGAGTTGACTAAACTCTTAGAACATCCAAACACAGACTTGCGTAAAACTGCAGCATATCTTATAGAAAAAATTGGCTTTAAAAGTGTAAGTTATAAGTCAATTAAACATTCAGAATACATAGACTACGACTATGATTATCCGATGAGTTGCACATATTCTCAAGATGAAATTGATCCGAAAAGTGCTATTCGGAGCTTAATGATATTCTTAAAATACGAATACTCCAGTTCAATTTTCCCTTCTAGCATAGCAGATGCTTTAGCTGAAATTATTGAATCGGAAATTGCAATTCATGGGTCAATTAAACCTCTAGAAGACATAGAATATCCAGAAGACATTGAATACATAGATATAATATCGGCTGTCATAAATGATTTGAGTAAAATTGGCTCAGAATTGGCAATTGAAGTTTTAATTAAAATCTTAATCTTAAACAAATATGATACAGATTTATTATTTATAGTAGCGGATGCTTCAAAGAAAATAGTTTCAGAAGCAGCTATTACAAGTTTAAATAAAGTAATGATTCCTATGTTCATTGAACTTTTAGAAGATGAAGATACCGATCCAGATATTTACTATAGGGCAGTGGATATTCTTTTGGACATCGACTCACCTTCTGTAATTCCTGGGTTAATTCAACTCCTAGAATACTCAGACTCTGATGTGCGTAAGAATGCAGCAGAAGCTCTGGGTAAAATAGGTTCAGAAAACACAATTGTTGAGTTAACAAAAAAACTACAAAACGATCGCTTTGTAAACCAAAGTCTATCTGAAACTATCTACGCCATTCAAACTATCCAACAACGCCTTCAATACTACAAACCAACCCCGAAAATACCCATGTCTAACACACTTTCTCACAACTACGCCCTACTAATAGGAGTCGGCGACTGTAAATACCCCAACTGGTCACTTCCCGTCACAGTTAAAGACGTTCAAGCCATCAAATCATTTCTCATAAACCCCGACTTATGTGGTTACATTGACAATCAAAATTATCTCCGCTTCCTCCGCAATGAACAAGCAACAAAACAAAACATTTTAGACAATTTAAACTGGCTCCAAGAACAAGCAAAAAACGACCCAGAAGCCACAATATTAGTCTATTATTCCGGTCATGATTGGCTAGATAAATCAACCCAAAACTATTATTTAATCCCCCACGATACTAAGCCATTAAAACTACAAAAAACAGCATTACCAGCAACAGAATTTAACAACGCCCTCCAGCAAATATCTGCCCAAAAACTATTAGTAATTATAGATAGTTGTCACGCCCAAGGAATGGCAACTGCTAAAGAAACAGAGGAACTAGAATTACCGGAAAACTTCAGTCAAACCGCCCTCCCGAAAAACTTAATAGAAGAGTTAAGAAAAGGAACAGGGCGAGCAGTTTTTACCTCATCCACAGGAGAGGAGTCATCATGGATACGCTCCGATGGAAAAATGAGTATCTACACAGACCATTTTCTGGAAGCATTACATGGTGGTGGCAATAAACCAGGAGATAAATTTGTCACGGTTTCCAATTTAATGAATTATGTGGGAAAAACTGTTCCTGAAAGCGCTCGACAATTAGGGAGGAAGCAAACCCCTATTTTTGATTTTTCTCAGACAGAGGATTTTCCGGTAGCGTTATTGTGTGGGGGTAAAGGTTTACCGGATGGTGGGTGGGAAGAGGTTAAGTCAGAAGTTCGGGAGAATATTTCAGTGGGGCGTGATGTTTATAGCGCTGGTGGTGACAATATTAGGCAAATAGATGTTTCTGGCAATTCTGGAATTATAACAATTGGCGATATTGGCTCCAAACGAAGTAGGGGCGATTCGCGAATCGCCCCTACAGATTGTGTATAATTAGATATTTTTCGTAATTTTGCCCCCCTAGCCCCCCAATTCTGGGGGGAACAAGAGTCAATTTGCTTCTAAAAGTCCCCCAATTTTGGGGGATTTAGGGGGCTTTAATGTAGCAAATGAGACTTCTCAGACAACCTCTAAGCGAAACGCAAAACCCAACCCTACATCTACCTTACTTTTAACTCAAACCATACTTATCTTTCAAAGCATCCCTTGCTTGCTCCCGGTCATCAAAATGGATTTTTTCTGTTCCCAAAATTTGATAATCTTCGTGACCTTTTCCTGCTATTAATATCCCATCTCCAGGTTTTGCTTCCATAATGGCAGTACGAATAGCTTGGGAGCGATCGCCTATTACTAAAGGCTTAACTTCTGGAGATATTCCCTCTAAAATATCCTGTAATATTTTTTCCGGGTCTTCTGTGCGGGGGTTATCAGAAGTCACTACAGCTAAATCTGATAATTCGGCAGCTATTTTACCCATTTTTGGCCTCTTAGTGCGGTCGCGATCGCCTCCACAACCAAATACACAAATCATCCGACCGGGAATAAAAGGTCGTGCTGCTTTTAATAAATTCTCTAAACTATCGGGAGTATGAGCATAGTCAACTATGATACA
>NZ_JAAHHG010000418.1 GCF_010692555.1 Okeania sp. SIO3B5
GGAGGAGTCAGGAGTCAGGAGTCAGGAGTCAGGAGGGAACAAAGAAGAAGAAAGAAGCAAGAAGAAAGAATAAAGAGGAGGAAAAAGAGAAAGTTTTTTTATCACTAATTATCCGGACATGATATAACTCCCATTTATCCTGACTCTTAACTACTCCCTACTCCCTACTCCCTACTCCCTATTTATTTAGTAGAAGTAAATAATTTAAAGTAAGTAGAAACGAAAAATTCTTTGATAGGAATTGCTACAAAAGTTAAAGGATTAATTGTGACAATAATTGTTCTAACATCTGCTTTTGCTAATTTTACTATCTGTTTTGCTACCCAATCAGCAGACATAAGTCCGATGGGATTAAGATTACTTTTAAACGGACCTAATATTAATTTCCGAATCACACAGGGAGCATCTAATTTTCGTAAAGTAACTAAATCTCCAAGAGTTCTTTTTGTGAGTTCATATAGAGGACTAAATGCTGGAGAAACTTCTGCTTCTGATGTGTTAATCCAGACTTCTTTACAGGCAATATCAGAATTTGTTCTTACAGTTTTGAGGAATATTTCTAACATTCGCCAGCTAGAAAAAGTATTAATTTCGTAAGATTTAGCGATCGCTTCTGCTGTTTTTTCCCCATGTACATTAATGCCATGATTTAATACTAGAATATCTACTTTTTCAAATAAATCTGCTAAATTATTTTCTTGACTTACTTGCCAATTTATGGTATTTATTTCTAACTCTTCACCATCTATATTTAAGGTAATAGTTTGATTCCCAGAAGTAAGGGCAATTACTTTTGCACCTGCTTTGTGAAGATATCGGAGGAGCGATCGCCCCAAACTTCCAGAAGCACCTGTCACAGCAATAGTTTTACCTTTGAGAGAAAGAGCTGTTCCCATAAGTTTATCTACCAGACTCAGAGTACCGCAAAAATAAGCATTTTGATTATCGAAGTGGTGTCGCCAATGATAAGGACGGTTGACAAACCAATTAGTAGGAGGCCCTGAGAATGCACCGGGAAGATGATTTAAGTCTGTAAGTTGTTCAGCATGAGGAATACCAGTAGCACGAGCGATCGCCGGAAACAAGAAACTTAAAGTATAAACAGAACCTGCTAAAGTAGCCCAATGATAAGAAGGTATCCAAACAAAAGTTATTACCCAGAGTAACAGACTAAAAGTCAACATTACCAGAGATTCTGGTACATCGTGATACCAAGTAGCTTTTTGATAAATCTCTGTACTGACAGGAGTCAAGTCTGGGCGGAAAACACGATGATGCCAACCGTGCCATTTATACAAAGGTAACCAAATATGAGAAACCACATGATAAATATCTCGCACCAGTTCCACAAATAATATAGAACCGAGAACCCAACAAATGTTAGCTATCCAAGGGTTGACCAGATAAAACTTCATAAACCTCACTACCAAATATATGAATATACTTTAAACTAACACTATTTCAAGGAAGTCAAAAGTCAAAACCGTTTCACGAAAGTCAAAAGTCAAAGGTCAAAAGTCAAAAGTAAGATTTTACAGGCTCAAAACTTTGACACTACAGTAATTTCAGGAAATTATTTCACATTACCGTTTCACTGAAGTCAAAAGTCAAAAGTAAGATTTTACAGAGCTACAGAACTTTGACACTACAGTAATTTCAGGAAATTATTTTACATCTAAGATTTGAAACTATTTGTGACATCTCTAAGAGGTATGATATCTTGTCCGGACAAGAGTGCGATAGAACTCTGTTCCGCGCTTCGCGTTAACGTTTGCGCCCTTAATTCCAATAGGAAAGTTGTGCCGTTCTTAGAAACCTACGATAATCTATATAAATCTATGATTATCTGTTCTATTCTTGCTTCTACCTGGCAACGTCGGCGTTATCCAGTCCACAAGCTGAAACGGACGAACTGCCCGCCATAGCTAAATTTAATGCTGCATTCAAATCTCGTTCGCGCTAGCGTTGCGGAGCAATCACAGCTAAAATTGCAGTGTTCGCAATTTGATTACGCGCTCTGATAACAACAAAGATTCTTTAACAGTTCCACACCTACTGCAGGTTTTAGAACTAGGAAACCATCTATCAACAATGATTAACTTAGAACCGTATAGCTCACACTTGTACTCGCGCCTGTCTACGAAACTCATAAAAACCCATAGACTAGGGCAGCCTTAGCTAGCTTGTGATTTGCCATCATTCCTGATACATTAAGGTCTTCTATTACTATCTGGCTGTGGTTTTTAGCCAAGTAAGTTGTCAATTTATGCAATGTATCTTTACGGATGTTAGCTATTTTACTGTGTAGTCTAGCTATTTTTAGCTGTGCTTTTTTCCAGTTATTAGATAACTTGGTTTTATGTCTGTTTAAGTATTGCAATCTAGAAAGTTTAGCAACTAAATTTTTGTAGGATTTAGCACCTTCAAAAACCTCCCCAGTTGATAATGTTGCTAAAGCTTTCACTCCTAAATCTACACCAACAACATCTACTAACTTATGTGTAATTTGAGGTTCTTTCTCTATCTTGAAACTAACAAACCATCTATTAGCTTTTTTGCTAATAGTTACAGACTTTGGAATAACATTGTCTGGCAATATTTCAAAAGTTTTTACCCAACCAATTCGAGGTAACTTTATACGATTAAAATCTACTGATATAGAACCATCTAAAGTGAAACTATCATCTCTACCTTTTTTCTTGAATTGAGGTTGTCCTGATAGCGAAGCTCCTCCCTTGGAGGCGACTTTGCTAAAACAACGCTTCCAAGCAACGGATAAATGCCTCAAAGCATATTGAGGAGCTGTTTTAGATACTTCATAATACCAACAGTTATTAGGTTTAACCATTGCTACTAAAAGTTTATGTAAGTCAATTGCAGTAGGAAACTTAAGTTTACTACCAGGATTATTAGAATTATGATTAAGGATGTTTCTAGTTAGCCATAATCCCCAATTCCAGGCGTGACGAGCTACAAAGCGCGTGTTTAGCTAGTAAGGTTCTTTGCTGATTATTCGGATGTAGTTCAGTTTTAAATCCAAGTAACATAAAACAGATAATCTAAGATTTTTATAGATAATACCAGATTTTAGCCAACAGTTACAAGCCTCAGCAAACAAAAAACTTTATCCCTTTTAACCTTTTCTGCCTTCTGTCTTCCTTCCCCCAAAGTGTAAGTACTTAAACGGACATAATATTATGACTCAAGTCCAAGCCGAACCCAAACTATACAACTTCGATCAATTTATCAACTGGTATCCCGAAAACTCACAAGTCCGGTACGAATTACATGATGGAGTAATTATCGAAATCCCCAAGCCAAAGGGAAAGCATTCAAATTTAACAGGTTCCCTAATCGAACAACTACTGATAATTATCAGGCAGATGGGCAAAGGTGGCATTTGGACTATTCCTAGAGAATCGATTGTCAAACCCAAACACGAACGATCAGGTTATGAACCGGACATCATTGTTTTGAATCAAGAAGCGATCGGGGCGGAATTCCGGTGGGAAAGTGAATCAATTATCCAAAATCCTGATTCAGTCAAGTTAATAGTTGAAGTTGTCTCAACAAATTGGCGTGATGATTACTACAATAAACTTCGAGATTATGAGGAAATGGGGATTAATATCATGTCCGGTTGAATACTTAAACTTTGGAGAAGGTAAGGCAGAAGGCAGGAGGCAGGAGGCAGAAGGAAAGAAAAGGTTAGAAGGCAAAAGGTTTTTTTATCACTGATTATCCGGACATGATATAAGGAATATTGGATTGTCGATTATGCAGCGTTGGGAGCGAGAAAATTTATTGGCAACCCTAAGCAACCCACATTTTTTGTTTGTAATTTTGTTGACGGAGAATATCAGATGACTCCATTTACTGAAAACACTGTCATTATTTCCCCGACTTTTCCCCAGTTCCAGTTATCTGCACAGGAAGTTTTTGCACTGGCATAGTATGGCGCAAGTCAAAAGTTAAAAGTTGGGGAGACGCGGAGAGAGGGAGACACGGAGACGGGGAGAGGGGAAAATGTGCAGGTATAGATGGACGCGGGGGTTTTCTAATCATGAATAGAGCGAGTAGATTGAATTAATTTCCATTCCTTATCAAATCTCCGCGTCCCCGTGTCACCGCGTCTCCGTGTCAAATCTTAAACACTTACCCGTGTGAGCCACTCCCCTACTCCCTACTTATTAGCAAAATAAGCATCAAAAATAGCTTTAGCAATTGGTGCCGCACCTACCGAACCGTAACCACCCTCCTCAACTGCAATTGCTACAGCGATTTCAGGATTATTAGCAGGTGCAAACCCAATATACATCGCGTTATCTGCCTGCCCTGGAAGTTCCACCGTGCCAGTCTTTCCTCCAGATAATGGGATAGTACCATCGTTCAACCTCCGGCCAGTACCCTTCCTCACCACATCAATTAATCCTTCGCGCACTGTATTAATAGTTGAAGGTTTCAGACCAGTTTTAATTGATTTAGTAGCTGCAGTGCCAGTTTGAGATGCCAATAAATGAGGTTGCACTCGATACCCACCATTAGCGATCGTACTTACCATCACTGATGATTCTAAAGGAGTTACCAACACCAAACCTTGACCTATACCCATAGTCACAATATCAGCAATATGCCAAGGTTCTCCATAAATTTCTTCTTTTTGTTTAGGAGTCGGGATTTGACCATGATTACCATCTATCCCCAATAGTTTTAAGTCAATACTGCCACCAATACCTAACTCTCGCCCCCACTTAGAAATTACTTCCGGGCCAATATTCACAGCCATTTGATAGAAAAATGTATTGCTACTGTAGGCTAAAGCATCCCTAAAACCAATGAACCCATAACCTCCACTATGTTCGTTAAAAGTGATGCCACCAATAGTCACAGAATTATAAGTTCCCACTTTAGAGTTAGGAGAATACTTACCAGACTGTAGTCCGGCAACAGAAGTAACAGGTTTGAAAGTACTTCCTGGCGGATAACCCTGGAGGGCACGATTCAAAAAGGGCTTACTTGCACCTTGCAGACGTTGCCATTCTGAGGTTGTCATCTTACCAGTAAATAGGCTAGGGTCAAATGTAGGCCCGCTTGCCATTGCTAAGATTTCCCCTGTTTTAGGATTGATGGCAACTGCAGCACCCCGACGGTTTCCTAGGGCTTTTTCTGCTGCTTTTTGAATATCGAGATCGATAGTTAATTTCACTGGTTTGCCTGAAATAGGGTTTTCGACTCCCAGTTCCTGGATTTCGTTACCTTTAGCGTCAACTTCAATCAAACGATTACCCCAAACTCCCTCCAAGGTAGAATTTGCAGTACTTTCTATTCCCATTTTACCAACGATCATTCCCATTGGGTATTTGGGGTTAGATATCAATTCTTCTTTGGTTGCTTCGCCAGTGTATCCAATCAGATGAGCTGCTAAACTGCCATTAGGATAGTGGCGGATATTTTCGGTACGCACTTCTAACCCTGGTGTTTCACCAGCTTTTTCTGCTAATGCTATGAAGGTAGTAGGATCGAGATTAGAAAGGATTCTAACTGCTAGGGGTGAATCATAGCCTACCTCTTCTAGCTTGTTGATAATATCGCTGGCGGAAATGTTTAAAATTGAACCTAATTCTGTTGCAACTTCTGACCACTCTGTAGGCGAGTATTCTTGAGGCCACAAATATACGGAGCGAGAGAGCTGGTTACCTGCTAAGACTTTACCTTTACGGTCGTAAATTGTGCCACGACTCGCTGCCACTGGCACTAGACGAATCCGGTTGTTTTCTGCACGTTCCCGGTTATACTCTCCCTGAATTAATTGTAGTTGTACTACACGATAAGCATTGATGCCAATTAAGCTGGTAATTAGTAGCATCATTGTTAATGCTTGTACCAAGCGACTACGTTTTGATGCAATTTGTTGCGCAGCATTTCTGGCAACGTAAGGAAATTTAAAATATAAACTAATATCTTGAGCCATTATTATTGCATAAGTGTTTCATCTTGATTTTTCTTTACTCCCTGCTTTTTATCCGGAATATTAACCACTTTGTAATAGATATATCTTGAATATTAGACATTTGGTGACATACTCCCACACTAAGCTGGCGCTATAGTGTGGGCTTCTCGTTTCGTAGCCCCGGTATCCCGTCGGGCTCCACGAGCTTTAAGGACGGAATGCCCTGCCGCCCTATTTTTGATATTGATCGCTGCATTTCCTAGGTCATGCTGCGCAAACAAGTCGCGGTCTATTACTATGCCGCAATGCGGACAAGAATGAGTTCGTATGTTTAATTCTTTGGGGACTTTTTCCCCACAGTTTGAGCAATCTTGGCTGGTATTTTTGGGGTTTACTGCCATGGTTTTCTGTCCAGCATTTCCGGCTTTGACAGTTAAAATAGACAGGCATTTTCCCCATCCAGCATTGTTAATTGATTTACTCAAATGAGTCTTTGCTAGCCCTTTGATATTTAAGTTTTCATGGGCAATAATATCCGCTTTTGATAATAATTCATTGGCTGTTTTGAAATGAAAATCTTTACTTTTATCGGCAACCTTTTTATGTTGTTTGGCTACAGCTTTAACAGCCTTGAGCCACCTTTTACTTCCTTTTTTCTTTCGAGATAAACGTTTTTGTAGAGTCTTTAATCGTTTCTGAGATGAGCGATAGTATTGAGGGATGGGGACTGATTCTCCTTCACTTGTTACTAAGAATTCTTTCAACCCCATATCAATTCCTAGAGTGTTTTTTAATGTAGGTTCAACAATAGTAGTCAAAGCTGGAACTGATTTGTCTTCTAGGGATAAAGTTACATAATAACCATCTGCTTTACGACTAATTGTTACTGTTTTAATTATAAACCCTTCTGGTATTGGACGATGCTGAATTAACTTTACCTTTCCAATTTTGGGCAAATGAATTTTATTTCCTTCAATACAGTTTTGTTTAATTTGAGGATAAGTAAAACTACGATAACGTCCTTTTCCTTTAAATCTTGGTTTTCCTAATCTAGTTCCTTTTTTGTCTGTTTTCAACCATCTATCAAAGGCAAGTTTTACCCGTTTAATGCAATCCTGTAAAACCTGAGACTGAATTAGCTTGTATTCCGGAAATTTGTCTTTGGTATTGACTAAATCTTTTTTTTGAGAGTAATAATCTGGAATTTCTCTTAGTTGAGGAATTGGCATCACCAAGGGGCAGGCGTTAACTGGGCAGCAATTTTCTGACCACCATGAGAATCTTTCACCTAACCGATAGTTGTACTGCCGACGCAACAATTCCAACCACATTTCTATGGTGGCTATTTGATATGAGTTGGGCCTTAACTTATATTGGTAGGCAGTGCGCATGGTGGAAAGTTTCCGGGGTTATAGGCAACATGATAATACAAGTTTTTCAACTAGGGCGAAGGTTTTTGCTGGGATAGCATGCAAATTGAATGGGCATCGAACCCGTTCAATTTGCCGCCGATTCAGCTAAGGCAGAGGGCGGAAGGCAGAAGGCAGAAGGGAAAGAATAAGCTGAGAAGGTACAAAGTTTTTCATCAACTAATTATCCGGATTCCATATGAGGACCTTCTGGGTTTTTCAATTATATATTTTCGGATTATAGTTCGTGGTATAGAACACCACATTTTGCCATAAATTAAAAATGAATGGTTATCAGGATAGGTATAAGGCAGATGGCAGAAGGGAAAGAAAAGTTGAAAGGGATCGGGTTTTTTATTACTAATCATCCGGATATGATATTACGCAAAATAAAAAATTATACATCATTTGTAGGGGTTAAGACTGTGTGGTGATTAACGGCAGTTAACTTCTACCTATTAGTGATGGTTATGCGTAAGTCCTGTTATGTTTACTACTCCCCCACTCCCCTACTCCCCTACTCCCCTACTCCCCTACTCCCCTACTCCCTGACTACCCTACTTCCCCCACTCCCCCACTCCCTCACTCCCTCACTACCCTACTCCCACACTAAAGAAATCATCTCCATGTTGTAAGCTTTGACTTTATGATCAATTCCTGTAATATCTGTCCCAACAACAACAGCATTAGCTCCTAAATTTATAGCTTTTTTTGCCATTGCGGGAGAAGCAATACCTCCTTCACAAATTGCTGGCACTTCTAAGTTTTCTACTATCTGTTTTAGTAACTCAAAACCAGGAGGAGATTTGGCGAGCGTTTGCTCGGTATAACCATACAGAGTAGTGGCAACAAAATCTGCACCTGTTTCTACAGATAATTGGGCTACTTCTATAGTATCTACATCTGCCATTACTGGTTTTCCTAATTCATTATGAATACGAGTAATTAATGTTGCTAAAGTTTCTCCTCCCGGACGTTTTCTGGTAGTAGCATCAACAGCAATAATATCTGCTCCGGCCTTGGCGATCGCTTCTGCATCTGAAAATTGAGGGGTAATATAAACTTCAAATCCTGGTATTTGTTGTTTCCACAAGCCAATTATTGGTTGAGTAATTCTCTGTCGCACTGCTCGAATATGGGATGGTGTATCTATTCTCACTGCTGAAGCTCCCTGATTTATAGATGCTTGTGCCATAGCTGCAATGACTTCTGGGTGATGTAAAGGGGAGTCAGTGGGAGCTTGACAAGAAACTATTAAACCTTTTGGTAATGATATATTGGAGTATTTATTAGTCATAATTAAATAATTCTTTTGTCTAAATGTTAGAGCTAATTTATCGGTTATAAGTAGTAGATAAATCTATGTAAGCAGTATCAATAATTATAGAAACTTTCACATATATAGACTACAGTTGCTAAAGCATTTTTTTACTCCCTATTCCCTTATTTATAAGTAGGGCTTGCTGATTAAATATCAAAGCATTGACTGATATTGGTAAGTGCCTTTTTTGGCCTTTGAAAAGTGCAAGCTTTTCGGTCTAAATAGCTGCATAAAGCTAGTATTTTGGGATGATTATGGCAGAAAAATTACTCTTACAATTTTTACGACTA
>NZ_JAAHHG010000419.1:0-7843 GCF_010692555.1 Okeania sp. SIO3B5
TTGAGGTTGGCTCCACTGAGGTTGGCTTTACTGAGGTCGGCTCTGCTGAGGTCAGCTCCTCTAAGGTAGGCTCTAATGAGGTAGGCTCCTCTAAGGTAGGCTCCAATGAGATTGGCTTCAATGAGGTAGGCTTCAATGAGGTAGGCTCCAATGAGATTGGCTTCAATGAGGTAGGCTTCAATGAGGTAGGCTCCAATGAGATTGGCTTCAATGAGGTCAGCTCCACTAAAGTTAGCTCCATTAAGGTTAGCTCCATTAAGGTTGGCTTTACTGAGGTCAGCTCTACTGAAGTTGGCTCCTCTTAGGTCAGCTCTACTAAGGTTGACTCCAATGAGGTAGGCTCCAATGAGGTTGGCTCCACTGAGTTCTGCTCCTCTAAGATTTAATTTTTCTTTCCCTTGATAAGTTCTAATTTTCTGAATTAATAGTTCTTTTTCATCAACTCCAGTAACCGCAGCTTTAAGTTTTGCCACATCAGTGTAAGAAATATCCCCAGCAATTGTAAATGCTAATTTTTCCTTATCTGGCTCGATAAACTCAACACTTTCTATTGGCACATCAAATATTTCTTTTAATTCCCCTGAATTAAATAATCTTTCAATTCTTTCTAGACCTTCTGGAGTACCTTGTAAGACAAATTTTAAACTTCCTTCATCAACATCAACAATTGTTAATTCCACATCAGCAGAGAATTTCTGTAGATGTTTTTCTAATGCTTTTAATGTAGTTTTAATTTTTTTGTCACCTGTTCCAGAAATCATAAATGATATCTTTGGTTCTGCTTTAATATTTGTAATTATTTCAGGTGTGTCTGCTGTAGAAGGAGTATTATTGACTTGAATTATTATATGTTGGCTACCCTGAATTATTTGATTATTATTTTCCTTATCACTAACTGTATTATTATTTTGTTGAGATTCTATTTTGCCATTATCCTTAATCACATTTGCATGACTAAAAGCTCCATCAATAGTATTGTCAGAAATTTCAGATTTAGACTTGTTATTTGACATAACTTTTGTTTTTCTATATTGGTTCAGCATAACCCAGAAGAAAGTCAATTATTCCTCTCAACTATTTCTCTTCAAATTTTCAATCCTGATGATACCTTTGTCATTTTTTATCTACTAATATTTAGCTCGTAATCTCATCAAAAAATTATTATTGCATTTCTCAGTAAGTATTAGGTACAGTGCTGGAGATCCCCCCTAACCCCCCTTGACAAGGGGGGAACTGGAAGTCCCCCTTTTTAAGGGGGATAATGGGGGATCTTTACCTTTTATATGATTTTTATTAATTGCCGTATTATTCTACAAAAGTAATGCAAGAGCCATAGGTATTAATTGCTTAACACACTCAGTAACTGCTGTTTCACCCGCTTTATTTCCTAGAGATTTCCCCAGATTTTTCAGACTTTCTTTAAATGAAGGATTTTGTTTAGCTTTTGTAGCAATTTCTTCTGCTGTTTTTTGTTTAGCTTCTTCCGGGTCAGAATACGTTATAGAAAGTTGGTCTAACAATTCCTGAATTTCTTCTGCAGCTTTTGCTAAAGATTTTTTCTCTTCAGAATAATAGTTATTTTGATGTGCTTCTATTTTGCCGTGGTCTTTGATAATATTTGCATTATTTAAAGAGCCGTTAATAGTATTTCCCGATATTTCAGATTTAGACTTGTCGTTACTCATAATTTTTAATTTTTATATAAGTTAGTTTGAATTGCCTTTAGCTTAACAAATCAATTATGATATACAGCAGTTTTTTACTTTATGAAGTACATATATTAATGGTTTTAGGAAGTAGGAAGTAGATAAGATGAGGAGGAAGGAAAAAATAAATTTTGCTTTATTCTTTTCTTTTACTTAAATACCTAATATCTACTACCCATAGCACTTCTCTAATTTATGAGATACAATTTTAGATCCCCCCTAGCCCCCCTTAATAAGGGGGGAACCAGAAGTCCCCCTTTTCAAGGGGGATTTAGGGGGATTGTAAATTTACTTCATCTTGATCAGAAATGCTATACCACCTATCACCTATTCCCCAAAATAATGAGGTGTAAAACTCCCATGTAAACCATAAGGAATATGATGCTTTAAATGCAACCTCGCCACAGGTTTTTTATTCAAATCTCTAGCATCCAAAATCACAACATCTGACCGATGTTCCGTCGCATCATACATCAACATCAACAACCAACCATCATCTTCATTTACCCCATTCGGAAAAGGAACAAATAAAGGTTCTCCCGCAAAACCTCGCGGTGCAACACTAAAAATTTGACGTTCTCCTGTTTGCCAATCAATCTTTAATATTGCTTGTAAAGGAGCATTTCCTGTCGGAAGATCCGTAGCGCCAATAAACAAATATCGATAAGCTTTTCCCACATTATTCGGATGTAAAGTTGGAAACTCACAACAACGACTTTCTACTACTTTACTTTCCACATTTTCCTGAGCAAGATTAATCTTAAATCTCCATAACTGACCTTCAGGAACTGAGTCAAAATCTACATCTTTAAAATTAGCATCGGGGTCAACTTTTGGGAAAGAATCATAACAAATGGAATCTACATAAATTTCCCCATTTTCTTCCCAAGCATTGGCATGATGAAAGACAAAACAAGACTCAGTTTCCAAAATTTTCATGCCTTTACTACCATCACGAGGAATTAAAACAACTTGCGTTGATTTATTAGGTGAAAATTCCAAACATTGACCAGCACCTCGCAGCCCTAAGAAGAAAGGAATAGGATTTAAAGTAACAGGATTTTGGAAAAAGATACAGTAATTTGGAGTAATTACCATATCGTGTAAAAAAGCAAAACCAGGAATCGAATGAGAGTAACGTTTGAATAATTTTCCCTGACTATTAAACTCAAAAATAGTGATAGTACTTGATAAACCAGGCTTCACAGAAAAGTTAATTAAAACATCTCCTTTACCATCCTTTCCTTTCTCAATTCTGGGGTGAGCAGAAAAAGCTTGACCAGGTTGTAAAATTCCATCTACATCATCAATTCCAATAGTTTCTAAATTATTTGGATTTAAACGATGAGGTTGAGATCCTTCCCACAATGCCAAAAGTTTATCGCCCCAATAAAGAATACCAGTATTAGCAATATTTTTATTGTTCAAATCGAAAATATTAGCTAACCAACCACCAGGTTTTTGAGTGCCAAAAACCCCTCGATAGAGAATTTTTCCTGCTGCTTTTTCTGCCACATAACCTTCCGTTTTAACAAAGCTATTTCGGAAGTAAGCACAACCATTTTTAAAGCCAATAGAACAAACCATTCCATCACCATCAAAAGGATGAGCGATCGCCTGACCATTAATATCTAATAAACCAGGTCCGTTGCGGAAAAAAGTACCATTCAAATCTGCTGGTATTTCACCTTCTATATCATCAATCCAATAACTATATTCATTGGGTTGAGATTCATATCCTTTTTTCCAATCTTCACGAGAATAAGATGTAGATTTTTCAATTTGTAAATTTGCCATTTCAGTTATCAGTTATCAGTTATCAGTTATCAGTTGTCAACGGAGGTGCTTATAGAGGATTATACCTTGGTAAGCTACACCCGTCGCGGGCAAGATGCCTACAGACATTTAATTGTTAATACCTGTACTTCATATACTTGGAATCTGCTGTAAAATTGTTTGGTGTTTGTAGACACAAAGTAGCGTGTCGAAGACTATCCCCATTCACTTTTTCCTTCTTAAACTACCCATAAACTTGATTAATTTATAGGGATAAAACAGCTATTGGTAGGGTGTGTTAGCGACAGCGTAACTGAGCGATATCCTATATATATAGGACTTACGCATATACGCTATATATAGCGCTCAAAACTATTGTCCAATAGTACTTGGACTCTATAAATAGTGCATTTGCGTAAGTCCTGATATATTGCCTTTGCCTTTTTTAAAATTGGTAGAACAGGGAACAGGAATAAAACAATGAATAAAAATTACAGCAAATTCCATTGAGGTACACCCGTCGCGGGCAAGATGCCCGCACTACATTTCTACATTTGATTAATTTATAGTAGTTGAAGTCAAGATAGTAGATGTATTTATTACCTCTTTTTTATGCTCTATTTTCTCTCCTATTAATTTGGGATTCTTTAGAGTCAAGGTTAACATATTTTCCTCAGTTATCGAGTTGATGAAAGTACAAAATTTTATGCTTTTAGGGAACAGGAAACAGGGAATAGGGAACAGGGAATGAGTGCTAAAGTGAATGCCAGTGCGGGCATCTTGCCCGCGATTGGTGTACCTTACTAATATAAAATACGCTGTATTTATTTTTTCTTCTTCAACCACCCATAAGCTTGATTAATTTATAGTAGTTGAAATCAAGATAGTAGATGTATTTAGGGCTTGCTGAAAAAGTTTTTTGGTAGGGGGTAGAATCCAGAATCCAGAATCCAGAATCCAGAATCCAGAATCGGTGAATTTCCTTCGGAATGCTGCGCAAACAGGAGGAATGGGAATTATAGAAGAAGTAGTCAGAAGAATCGTAAAAGTGATTTTCTACCCCGATCTTGCCTAAAATCTTAGATTTTTGAACCTGATCCACCGAAAAGCTGGTACTCCCTTAGTACCTGAAAAGGGTAAAACCAAAACCAGTCAAGACGCGTGATATTTAATCAGCAAGCCCTATTTATCACCGAAATATTGTGGTTTAAAACCTCCCATTTTAAGGGGATAATAAATCAAAATTTTTCTTTTAGTCAATCCTCTTCTTTTCAAGGAGAGGTAATTCTAAATTCTTAATTCTAAATTCTTGAACTCTTCTTCATTCTCTATTTTATCTCCTATTAATTTTTGAGTATTGGGAGTCAAGGTTAACATATTTTCCTCTTCCTTATCCTCCATTTGAGCATTAGCTGCGGGCAACCAATTTAGTAAAAATAATGGCAATAAGGTAGATAGGTTAGTGATAACTATTAACAACCATAAATTATCAAAATTTGTCTCTGTAACTTCTAACCAATGCATTAACAATGCACCGCCTTCATGGGAAGTTAATTGAGCTAAATTATAGATAGACATTAATAAAGCAAACAGGGTTGCTTCTACTCCCGGTGGGCAAAGTCTGGCAGCTAAAACTAATACGGGCATGAAAGCAATTTTTCCCATTACTGTTAGCACTAAACTATCTCCTAAACTAAACCAATGGTCATCGATACCTAGACTGCGGTTAGAATGAGTAACTAGCAATAAAGTAGTCATTCCTAAAACAGCAGAAATAACTGTAGACCATCCGAAAATTTGCCGAAAAGGAACAGATTTAAAAAAGCGTTGAAATAGCCAAACACCTATTAAAGCTGCAATACTTGTTACTAACTGTATCCTTCCTAAAAATTCTGGTTGAAATCCTAATTCATTTGTAGAAAAGAAAAAGAAAGCCGACTCAGAATTAGGGGTTGCTTGCCAAAGAAAAATGAAAGCGGTTGGTAATAAAATTGATTTTTTTGTAACAGCTATTTTTACCTGTTTAATTTGCTGTTTTACATTGTCAAAATTAATCCCAATAGTAACTTTTTCTTCATTAATTAACCAGGCTACAACAGAAACAATCAAAGGAAAAATAGCTGTGATTAAAAATACTGTTTGATTGCTAAAATGCTCCAGTAAATAACCACTCAAATAAGCAGTCATTAGTCCTCCTAATGCTGCAGCTACCCAACATAAAGATTGTAGAGAACCCGTACTACTAATAGATTCTTTTTGCACTCTTTGTACAACTAAAGAATCAACAATTACATCACTAATAGCCACCGATAAAGAACTCAGAGCGATCGCTCCTGTAGCTGCTAGTGGAGTATCTACCCATTTTGCCAATGCTATCCAAGAAAACGCCCCCAGTATCCCAGAAAAAATCATATAAGGTCGTCGTCGATAGCCTAATATTGGCACTCCATCTGAAATGAACCCAAAAACAGGTTTAATCATCCAGGGTATGACCACAACGCCAAACATTGCCGATACTTCAGCGGGACTCATGGCCAATTCATCTTTGAGAAAGAAACTGACAGCCAGACGTCCCAATCCTAAAATTCCTTGGACAAAGTAAACAAGCAATATAGCGATGAGTTCCGGTGTCGGTTCATTGCCAAAAAATACTCTCTGCTTGAGGGATTTTTTGAGCTTGATTATGCCTTGAGAAGATATGAACATCAGTTAACGCTTATTAACATTTTTTAACCAATATAATCTTATCTTAACTAGCCATCAGCTATCAGCTAGCCTCCTAGGTCGGAACTACGTTAACAGTTATCAGCCGAAAAATTTGTGCATATATTAGACACCTGTTTGCGCAGCATTTCGTTAGGAAAGGCTTTTAAATACTACTTTTTCGTAGATTTTCCGCCAATCACAGGACAATTTATCAGGACTTACGTAAAGGCACTATTTATAGAGTATAAAGACTATTGGACAATAGTTGTGAGCGCTATATATAGCGTATCTGCGTAAATCCTATTTATATCAAAAGTATGAAATTCAAGTTATAGCGATCGCCACAACAAAAACTAATCTAAAACCTAAAAACCCAGGCGCTATAGTTGAAAAAACCTAAAAAGCGTCGGGAGGAAGTACGCAGCGCCCATTTTAACAGCTGGTTGAATAACGACACGCGGGTA
This sequence comes from Okeania sp. SIO3B5, assembly GCF_010692555.1. Lineage (GTDB taxonomy): Bacteria > Cyanobacteriota > Cyanobacteriia > Cyanobacteriales > Microcoleaceae > Okeania. The sequence continues at coordinate 6,653 of NZ_JAAHHG010000419.1, forward strand.
ATAAAGCGGAGTAAAAGTCTGGTATAATAGCGGAATAAGGAACAAGGTTTGTCGCCATGACATGACCGCGCTTTGCGGTGAAATTCCGGTGGACAGGAGACGGGGAATTAACTTCCTACGACGGCTGTTAGCTCCGCATTCGGCACCGAAAAGCAAGTAGGCAGCTAGAGCAGCGAGAAGATTGCTCCAACCAGTGCGAGTAAAACCACTCGTGAAAGCTAACAAAAAAAAAGTAGACTCACAGCTAGATTTCCGTCTATGCCGAGGAGTTTAGGAGTCTGCCCTTCAGGCTTTAAGCAAATGTGGATTTATGAGGGGCTGCGTGCGGAATTTACTTCCGCACATTTATTCGCCCCGTCCCAAATGGGGGTGGACTAACCACAGAATCCAGGGTGTTTCAACCCCTGGAGATGTCAAATCAATCTATAGATTCACACTATCTATATCTATAGCGATCGCCACAACAAAAACCAATAGAACTTACGCAGATACACTATATATAGTACTCATAACTATTGTCCAATAGTTACTGGACTCTATACACAGTGTCTTTGCGTAAGTCCTGACTTTTTTACTTTTTTCGTCGATCAAATTCCGAGTAAATAATTAAGTATAAATACTTGCTCTTATGATTACTCAATCGCGGCAGCTATGATTTTGTTCTAAAATTCTGTCTCCTTAGTTCCCCTCCTGGGAGCAGGGCTAATTCATTGTCGCGCCTAGAATATTTATATGGATATGAAATACAAAAAATTGTGTAAATAGCAAATAAATATAAGAATCTCCCCATCTCCCTATCTCCCCATCCCCCCATCTCCCCATCCCCCCATCTCCCCACGCAGATACACTATATATAGTACTCATAACTATTGTCCAATAGTTACTGGACTCTATACACAGTGTCTTTGCGTAAGTCCTGACTTTTTTACTTTTTTCGTCGATCAAATTCCGAGTAAATAATTAAGTATAAATACTTGCTCTTATGATTACTCAATCGCGGCAGCTATGATTTTGTTCTAAAATTCTGTCTCCTTAGTTCCCCTCCTGGGAGCAGGGCTAATTCATTGTCGCGCCTAGAATATTTATATGGATATGAAATACAAAAAATTGTGTAAATAGCAAATAAATATAAGAATCTCCCCATCTCCCTATCTCCCCATCCCCCCATCTCCCCATCCCCCCATCTCCCCA
>NZ_JAAHHG010000419.1:7943-8963 GCF_010692555.1 Okeania sp. SIO3B5
TTGTCGCGCCTAGAATATTTATATGGATATGAAATACAAAAAATTGTGTAAATAGCAAATAAATATAAGAATCTCCCCATCTCCCTATCTCCCCATCCCCCCATCTCCCCATCCCCCCATCTCCCCATCAATTTTTCTAAGCGTGACAATAAATAGACCCTGCCTCCTGGGAGGGGCAGGGGTGGGTTGTCTCCTGACTCCTTCTTCGGTTGCTACATTTTGTCCTGCGGAATGTAGGCTTAAACATCACTTTTTCGTAGAGTCATGGCCCACAAGAAGACAATTCATATCAAAAGTATGAAATTTATTTTGATTATCTCTATATATCGCTGATTTTTGGGAATTTTTGCAATATTTACGATTTGAAATTGAGTCTCTTTAAAAGCATCAACTGTAGTTTGAATTGAAGTATAATAAAATATTATAAATTTTCGCCAAGTTTTGCATAAATTATCATCAATGACTAAGTTTTTAATCCCTTTTCAGAGTGATGGGAAATGGGGGTATAAAGATCGAGCTGGAAAGGTTGTAATTCCGCCAAAATTAGAAACAGCAAGTGAGTTTTCTTTAGGAGTAGCAAAAGTCAAGATTAATAATCAAATTCAATATATTGACTCTAATGGAAAATTTTTGGATGTTAATCAACCACAAGAATTAAAAAATTATCATGATGAAGTAACCGATCATACTGAAGAATTAATACGATTTAAAGTCAACGATATGCATGGTTATAAAAATAGAGAAGGAAAAGAGATAATACCTCCTACTTATGTAGCAGCTTGGCAATTTTCTGAAGGTTTAGCACTTGTAAAACGAGATAAAAAGTGGGGTTATATAAACTATAAGGGAAAAATTGTTATTGATTTTATCTATGATTTTGCCGATAGTTTTAGTGTAAGCATTCAGCCGTCAGCCATCAGCTATCAGCTATTGCTTTTAGTTTATGATTAAAGCAATATTTAATTGTCTTACTACAAAAGTTGGCTCTCTTGCCTTTAAAGTCTATATTAATTTAAAAAC
>NZ_JAAHHG010000042.1:0-631 GCF_010692555.1 Okeania sp. SIO3B5
TAAACAATAGAAGTCAAACAACATTATCAAAAATTTCAACAAGTAGGGATAGACTACGGGAATACCTTCCAAGGCATCCAAGAATTGTGGTCAGGTTCAAACCAAGCATTAGGTTATATCAAACTCCCCGAAGAATTGATAACACAAACAAACGACTATCATTTCCATCCAGCACTATTAGATGCTGCCTTGCAAGTAATGTCTCATGCACTGCCAGCAACGGATAATGACAAAACTTATCTGCCAGTAGGAATAGAACAATTTAGAGTATATAAGAATCCAGGGCTGAGTCTATGGGCATATGTATCAGTAACCATTCCCGAAGTGGAAACTCCAGAAAGTTTGACTGCTATTGTCACCATAGTAACTCCAGAAGGAGAAATAATTGCCAACCTCAAAGGTTTACAAGTCAAACTAGCAACAAAACAGACCCTACTGGGAACAGAAACCGAATCAATAGAAAATTGGTTATATGAAGTAGAGTGGAGAAACAAAGGTATTTTAGGTAAACTACTACCACCAGATTTCCTCATACCTCCTATACAAATCAACCAAAAATTAACTCCTACTCTGACAGAATTAGTAACTCAAGTAGATAATGAAACAACAGCGTCTTTTGAAACAAGCTTAG
>NZ_JAAHHG010000042.1:731-41123 GCF_010692555.1 Okeania sp. SIO3B5
GGTAAACTACTACCACCAGATTTCCTCATACCTCCTATACAAATCAACCAAAAATTAACTCCTACTCTGACAGAATTAGTAACTCAAGTAGATAATGAAACAACAGCGTCTTTTGAAACAAGCTTAGAAGAATTAAGCAGAGATTATATAGTACAAGCATTACAGTCAATGAGTTGGTCATACAAACCAACAGAAAGCTTTGCATTTGATGTAGCAGCCCAAAAATTAGGTATAGTTCCTACCCATCGACCACTGTTTAAGCGTTTGCTGCAAATATTAACAGAGTCAGGAATACTCAACTCAAAGAATCAGCAGTGGGAAGTATCACAAACCTTAGCTGAAGTCAAGCCTACGGAAAAAATCAGCAGTTTACAGAAGAAATATCCAGAAGAAACAGCAGCATTGACACTACTCTCTCGTTGTGGGTCTAAACTAAGTGGGGTATTACGAGGAGCAATAGACCCAGTAGAGTTAGTGTTCCCCCAAGGAGATTTGACAGCAGCGACTCAACTTTATGAAGACTCAACAGTAGCAAAAGTGATGAACACAATAGTAGAAAGAACCATCACCAAAGCTATAGAAAAATTACCCAAAAGCCGAGGAATCAGGTTGTTAGAAATAGGAGGGGGAACAGGAGGGACTACAAGCTATATCCTACCTCATCTAACTCCTCAGCAAACCGAATATACATTCACGGATATAGGGGCATTATTTACAACGAAAGCTCAAGAGAAATTCCGGGATTATAAGTTCATAAAGTATCAAACTTTAGACATAGAAGTAGACCCGACAACTCAAGGATTTGAGGCTCATCAATATGATGTAATTATTGCAGCTAATGTACTTCATGCAACGACAGATATGAAGCAGACATTATCTCATGTGCGAGAACTGTTAGCAGATGGGGGAATGTTGGTGTTATCTGAAGCAACAGCTAAAACAATATGGATAGATTTAGTATTTGGGTTGTTAGAAGGATGGTGGAAATTCAGGGATTATGAATTACGACCAGATTATCCTTTGTTGAGTCGTGAAAAATGGCATCATGTATTGAGAGAAACGGGTTTTACTGAAGTAGTTACTATGCCAGAAGTGGAGGGAATGGCAGAAACCTTGTCAGCACAAACAGTAATTGTAGCTAAAAGCTCTCAAAGGAAGTTAGAACAAAGGAATGATGATTCTAAGAGTTGGTTGATACTGGCAGACAAAAAGGGAGTAGGGCAACAGTTAGCGACCGTACTCCGCTCAGTAGGAGAGGTTTGTACTTTAGTATTTGCGGGAGAAAGGTATCAACAGATAGCTCCGGGAGAGTTTACTATTAATCCTAATCAAGCTAAAGATTTTGAGGAGGTAATAGAGACAGTGGCGCTTAAGTCACCATCATTGTATGGAGTGGTACAATGTTGGACGACTGAAGCGGGAGTGGGGAATGGGATTAATTCTGAGGAGTTAGGAAGTTTATCGAAGTTAGGGTGTGGCACAACTCTATCTTTAGTACAAGCATTGGTGAAAGGCGGGTTATCAACTGTCCCTCGATTATGGTTGGTGACAAATGGTGCTCAGGCGGTGCCGAATAATCATCCGGTGATACCAGGAGTAGCTCAATCTTCGGTATGGGGAATGGGGAAAGTGATTAGCTGGGAACATCCAGAGTTGAACTGTACTCGTATAGATTTGGACCCAGAGGAGACTTTAGAGGGTAAAGTTGATGGGCTATTTAAAGAAATTTGGTCGGAGGATAGGGAAGACCAGGTAGCATGGCGTGGGGATAGTCGTTATGTAGCTCGGTTGGTGGGTAGTCGTTATCGGCAACCAGTAGCACAAAAGTTGGTTGCATCACAACCATTCAAACTAGGAAGTTCCCAGAAGGGTAGTTTGGATAACTTAATCCTAGAGCCAGTTACGAGACGTTCGCCAGGAACAGGAGAAGTAGAGATTAGAGTGAAGGCAACAGGATTGAATTTTCTAGATGTAGTATCTGCATTAGGATTAGTTCCTCAGCAAGTAGATGGAATGTCTCAAAAACACTTAGTAGAGATGGACAGTTTTGGTGGGGAGTGTGCCGGTGAAGTAGTAGCTGTAGGGTCAGAAGTCAGAGATTTTCAAGTGGGTGACTTAGTTATGGCTATGGCTCAAGGCAGTTTGAGTAAGTATGTAACTGTTGATACTACCTATGTGGCGCTCAAGCCAGAAAATCTGAGCTTTGAAGAAGCAGCATCTATTCCAGCTAATTTTTTAACAGCTTATTACGCTTTGCATCATGTGGCTAAGATTAAGGATGGGGAGCGCATTCTGATCCATGCTGGAGCCGGAGGGACTGGAATGGCAGCGATTAAAATTGCACAGCAGCTAGGAGCTGAGGTTTTGGCTACAGCAAGTCCGCCCAAATGGGAGGCATTACGAAATCTGGGTGTGAAACATATTATGAATTCCCGGACATTAGAATTTGCTGACCAGGTGATGGAAATAACTCAAGGTCAAGGAGTTGATATTGTACTCAACTCCCTGACTTCTGGGGAATTTATTAGCAAGAGTATGTCAGTAGTAACTCAGGGTGGTCGGTTTGTGGAAATCGCTAAGCGCGGAGTATGGTCTTCCAGCCAAGTAGCAGCAGTCAGACCGGATGTATCTTATTTTGTGGTAGATTTACTTAAAGAGTCAATAGAGCAACCGGGATTAATCAATTCTATGTTGCAAGGGTTGAAAGAGGAATTTGGCAATGGTTTACTACAACCACCACCAATAAAGGTATTTCCAATAGAGGAAGTCATTGATGCCTTCCGTTATATGCAGCAAGCTAAACATATAGGTAAGATTGTTGTAACTCAAACACAACCTGATGCTAGGACTAAAAAGTCTTTAAGTTTCCGTTCTGGAGCAAGCTATTTGATTACAGGAGGTATGGGAGGTTTGGGTTTACTGGTAGCAAATTGGATGGTGTCAAAGGGGGCTAAACATCTAATCTTGTTGGGACGCCGTTCACCGGATGATACTGCTATCAAAAAAATAACCGAGTTAGAAATGGCAGGAGCAGAAGTGGTAGTGGAAAAAGCCGATGTATCTGATGGGGAATCGATGAGAGGTGTATGGCAGAGAATAGAGGAGTCAAAGAGATCCTTAGGAGGAGTGATTCATTCGGCGGGGATGTTATCAGATGGAGTGCTGCAAAACCAGACTTGGTCTAGTTTTGAACGGGTGATAGCACCGAAAGTGCAGGGTGCTTGGCATTTGCATCAATTGAGTCTTAATCAATCATTGGACTTTTTTGTGCTGTTTTCTTCGGCAGCATCTCTGTTGGGTTCATCTGGTCAGGGAAATCATTCTGCAGCTAATGCTTTTCTTGATGGTTTGGCTCATTATCGTCGAACTATGGGATTACCGGGATTGAGTATTCATTGGGGAGCAGTTTCTCAAGTGGGAGAGGCGGCTGAAAGGGGTGCAGATGTGAGGGCAAGTCAGCAGGGGATGGGTGTAATATCTCCGGCTCAGGTATTGGAGTCTTTAGAGCTATTGATGAGTGGTTCGGATGTGGAAGTAGGGGTAGTGCCTATTGAGTGGTCTCTGTGGCAGGAGAAAGTGACGCAGTGGGCGTTTTTAGAGGATTGGCAGGAAACTATATTGGAGGTAGCTAAACCATCGAAGTCAGATTTTCTATTAAAGTTGGAGGCTACACCACCTAATGAGCGTCGCTTGTTGTTGGTGGCTCATGTGCGTCGTCAGGTGGCTCAAGTATTGGGGATTAGTCATGCTGAATCAATTGCAATGGATACAGGGTTTTTTGATTTGGGTATGGATTCTTTGACTTCTGTGGAGTTGAGGAATAAATTGCAAAGTAGTTTGAAGTGTTCGGTACCTTCGACTCTGGCTTTTGATTATCCAAAGCTTAATAAGCTAGTAGATTACTTGGCCCAAGAATTAAGTTTAATAGATGTTCAACAAGAGGAGACTGAGTTGCGATCGCCTGACTTATATAAAGAAAAGTCATCCGAGTTATCAGAGCCTAGACCACTGACAGAAGTTGAATTAGAAGTATCAGTTATTGAAGCAATTGAAAAATTAGAAAAATTCATCTAAACCATTTTTATACTTTAGACAATAAAACTCAACAATCCAACACACATTACTTCTATTTACTAATTCCAAAACTACAACTATAGCGTAATCAAAACAAAATGAATCCAAAAGAAACACAAAAAAAACAACAATTAAATTCTCCTTTAGATTTAGAAAGAGCACTTAAAGCTCTCAACAAGGCATACTCCAAACTAGAAAAATACGAAAATCAAAACAAGGAAGCCATCGCTATTATTGGAATGGGTTGCCGTCTTCCAGGAGGCCCTTCTACCCCAGAAGCCTTCTGGGAACTTTTACAAAACGGAGTAGATGCGATTACAGAAGTGCCAGCAGACCGATGGCCTATTAACAAGTATTACGACTCCGACCCTACCGCTCCCGGTAAAATGTATACTCGTTATGGAGGCTTCATAGAGGGAATACAAGAGTTTGATGCTAATTTCTTTGGTATTTCTCCGAAAGAAACAGTTCATCTAGACCCTCAACAGCGATTACTTCTAGAAGTGAGTTGGGAAGCTTTAGAGCGTTCAGGAATAAATTATCAAAAACTTACAGGAAGCTCTACTGGTGTCTTTGTTGGCATTTGTAGTAATGACTATACTCAAAAGATATTAAATCAAGGCTTTGAACAAATTGATGCCTATATAGCTTCAGGAAATAGTCACAGTACAGCATCAGGAAGAATTTCTTACCTTCTGGGGCTAAAAGGACCGAGTTTGGCAGTAGATACAGCTTGTTCTTCTTCCCTAGTGAGTATCCATTTAGCTACGACCAGTTTAAGAAATAGAGAGTGTAATTTAGCTCTAGCGGGAGGAGTAAATGCATTAATATCTCCAGAATTTAGCATCAATTTTTCTAAGGCCAGAATGTTATCTGCCGATGGTCGATGCAAAACTTTTGATGCTACTGCAGATGGATTTGTCCGTGGTGAAGGATGTGGTATGGTCATACTTAAGCGTTTTTCTGATGCTGTAGCCGATGGGGATAATATTCTGGCTGTGATTCGTGGAACTGCCATTAACCAAGATGGTGATACCAGTGGATTGACTGTACCTAATGGGCCATCCCAGCAAGCAGTGATTGGTCAAGCCTTGGAAAATGGAGGAGTAGACCCAGCTAGTATTAGTTATATAGAAGCTCATGGCACAGGCACATCTTTGGGAGACCCTATTGAAGTGGGAGCAATAGGAACGGTATTTGGCAAAACTCACTCTCAAGAGCAACCTGTAATCATTGGTTCAGCCAAGACTAATATTGGTCATTTGGAGGGAGCAGCAGGAATTGCCGGTTTGATGAAGGTAGTATTGCAACTGCAAAATCAGAAAATCGCCCCATCACTGCATTTGAATCAGCCAAATCCCTATATTAATTGGGACCAATTACCGGTACAAGTCGCGACTAAGCTGACCTCTTGGCAGACAAATGCTAAAAGTCGCATAGCAGGGGTTAGTTCTTTTGGTTTTAGCGGCACTAATGCTCATGTAGTTATAGAAGAAGCTCCCTCCAAAGTCAAAATTCAGAATAATGTTGAACGTCCAATTCATCTCTTAACTCTGTCAGGGAAAACAGAAAAGGCTCTGGAAGATTTAGTCAGTAGTTATCAAAATTATCTAGAAACTAATCCCGAGTTACCCCTAGCAGATATATGTTATACAGCCTCCACAGGTAGAGCCCATTTTAATCATCGACTAGGGGTGATTGCATCTGAGCCCAAGGAATTAATGGAGAAACTGCTTGGGTGGAAAACTGAGTCAGAATTAGTAGGAGTATTTAAGGGACTTCCAAATAGTGAAAGTCCCAAAATAGCATTCCTATTTACAGGTCAAGGTTCCCAGTATATAAATATGGGGAGACAACTGTATGAACAAGCACCAACTTTCCGTCAAGCTTTAGAGGAATGTGCTCAAATTCTCAAACCCTATCTGGAAACATCTATATTGGAAATCATCCACCCTGAAGCTCCAGAAAACTCAAGTACTTTAGACCAAACAGCCTACACCCAACCTGCCATATTTGCCCTGGAATACGCCCTGTTTAAATTATGGTCTACCTGGGGAATCAAACCCAATGTAGTCATGGGTCACAGCGTCGGAGAATATGTAGCAGCTTGCATTGCCGGAGTATTTAGCCTAGAAGACGGTCTCAAACTAATAGCCATGCGAGGAAAGTTGATGCAAAAATTACCCTCCGGTGGTGAGATGGTATCCGTAATGGCATCAGAATCTCAGGTAACAGAGGCTATAAAAGAATATACTTCCCAAGTAACAATAGCAGCAGTTAACGGACCAGAAAGTATCGTAATTTCAGGTGAGAGTGGAGCTATAACAAATATTTGTAATTTTTTTGAATTAGAAGGAGTCAAAACCAAACAATTACAAGTATCCCATGCATTCCATTCCCCATTGATGGAACCAATGTTAACAGAATTTGAAGCAGTAGCCAAAGAAATCACCTATAATCAACCAAAAATACCACTAATATCAAATGTTACAGGTACTGAAGTAGGTGCAGAAATAACCACTGCTGAATATTGGGTGGGTCATGTGCGTCAACCAGTAAAATTTGCCCAGAGTATGAAAACTCTGGAAGAGCAAGGATATGAAAGCTTCCTGGAGATAGGACCCAAACCAATATTGTTATCCATGGGAAGGCAATGTGTAACAGAAGATATGGGAGAATGGCTGCCCTCATTACGTCCTGGAGTGGATGAATGGCAACAAATGCTATCAAGCCTAGGAAAATTGTATGTACAGGGAGCCAAAATAGATTGGTCAGGATTTGACTCTGACTATAGTCGTCAGAAAGTAGCATTGCCCACATATCCATTCCAACGGGAACGTTATTGGGTGGAAACAACAGAAAACAAACAGAAACAACATCAAAACACAGACAATATTCAACAAACTCCCATTTTCCAACTACTCACCCAAGGAAACACAGAAACCCTCACCCAACAACTAGAAACAACAGGCAAGCTTTCATCAGAAAAACTGAAACTCTTACCAGAACTATTAGAGATATTAGCCCAACAACATCAAGAACAACTAACAGCAGCAACCATCAAAAACTGGTTCTACGAAATTCAGTGGCGACCCCTCACTCAAACCAACTCCAACACAAACATTCAACCAAGTCATTGGTTAATCTTGGCTGATACCACAGGAGTAGCCGAAAAACTTGCCCAAAAATTACAACAACAGGGTCACGAATACAGCTTAGTTTATCGAGGCGAGAACTATCAAAAACCAACAGCAAATACTTATCAACTCAACCCTCATATTCCCCAAGAATTTGAACAACTGTATCAAGAAATTCAACAAAATACTCAAACTCCCATTACGACGTTAATTCATTTGTGGAGTTTAGACGCTCCCGACTCAAAAGACTTAACCCTTGAAACCTTAGAATCAAGCCAAATCTGGGGATGTGGCAGCGTAGTGCACCTGTTACAAACCCTACTCAAAAACCCCAGGGTTCCCGAACTGTGGTTAATAACCCGTGGTTCCCAGTCAGTATTATCCAACACAGAAAATCAGATAACAGGACTAGCAGCCTCACCATTGTGGGGATTAGGTCGAGTAGTGTCTAATGAACATCCCCAATTATGGGGAGGACTAATAGATCTGGACCCACAAAGTCCAGCAGCAGACGAGACAGAAATGTTATGGCAATTATTAGTTAACCAACAAGAAGAAGATCATCTAGCCTTACGAGGTAAAAACACCTATGTAGCTCGTCTAGTTGACAAAGATACTCCAGAATTTGCTCAACCCCTATCCTTATCATCAGATGGTAGTTACCTAATAACAGGAGGGTTAGGAGCTTTAGGATTACATACAGCCCAATGGTTGGTGGAAAAAGGAGCGAAAAATATTGTTTTAACAGGACGTCGCCCTCCCACAGAAAAAGTGACCGAGTCCCTAAAACAATTAGAAGAAAAAGGATGCCAAGTGAGAGTGTTGTTAGGGGATGTTGCTGTTGAAGCAGAGCTAGAGAAAATTCTGGAACAAATTCAGACATCAATGCCAACACTCAAAGGCATAATTCAGTCAGCCGGAGTGCTAGATGATGGAACCATACAACAAATGAATTGGGAACGTTTTGCCAAAGTCATGTCGCCAAAGGTAATAGGAACTTGGCACTTACATAAATTAACCCAAAATCTGCCATTAGATTTCTTTGTCTGTTTCTCATCAATAGCTTCGATGTTGGGGTCCCTGGGTCAAGGAAACTATGCTGCAGCCAACGCCTTTATGGATGCTTTAGCGAGTTATCGTCGCAGCCAAGGATTATCAGGACTAGCCATTAATTGGGGAGCCTGGGCATCAGAGGGCATGGCGGCTCGTTTAGCAGTGGAGCATCAAAATAGGATGCACAACAGTGGGATAACTGAAATAGCCCCCAAAGAAGGAAAGTATGCCTTAGATTTACTGTTAACCAAGAAATCGGCTACAGCTCAGGTAGGAGTAGCAGGTATACAGTGGCAGGTACTGGCAGAAAGTTGGAGTGGTATCAAAATCAATTCATTACTAAGAGAATTATTACAGCAAGAGGAATGGTTGGAACAAGATACACGGAAACAGAAAGTCAAAGGCGAATTTTTAGCAAAATTAGAGGAAGCATCAAATGAGAAACGTCAAGAAATTTTAATCGAATACATTCGAGGGGAGGTAGCTCAGGTACTAGGTTTCAGTTCGTCTAAATTACCAGAAGTGAATGTAGGCTTGATGGAAATGGGAATGGACTCTTTGATGACAGTAGAATTAAAAAATCGACTGCAAAATCAACTAGGAACCAAGTTACCTGAGACAATAGCCATCGAATATCCAACCATTGCCAAATTATCTTTATATATAGAGGAATTAATGGGATGGAATACAACAGAAAGTGACCCATCCTCTGAAGAAACCGAAACCCAATTGATGATGGAGCGCTCAAGAAGTGAAGCAATAGCCATCATCGGCATAGGCTGTAGATTTCCCGGAAATGCCAACACACCAGAAAGCTTCTGGGAATTGTTATCCAATGGCAAAGACTCCATTACAGAGATTCCCCTAGAACGTTGGGATCTAGATTCCTACTACGACCCCAACCCTGATACTCCAGGGAAAATGTATATCCGTCACGCAGCATTAGTAGAAAAAGTAGATCAGTTCGACCCACGATTTTTTGGAATCTCTAACCGAGAAGCTTATAGTCTTGATCCACAGCAACGCTTCATTTTGGAAGTAACTTGGGAAGCTTTAGAAAGAGCTGGTATTAACCCTCAACAATTAGAAAACACTCAGACAGGGGTGTTCCTGGGTATCGGTCAAAATGATTACGCGAATTTAGGTTTTCACCAAGCAGCCGAAGATATAAGCCCTTACGATGCTACAGGAAATTTGTTTTGTTTTGTAGCAGGTAGGTTATCTTACTTTTTAGGAACGCAAGGTCCATCAATGGCAATAGATACAGCTTGTTCATCATCTCTAGTAGCTATCCATGAAGCTTGTGAGAGTCTGCGTCAGGGTGAGTCCAACTTGGCTTTGGCTGGAGGAGTTCAACTAATTCTCTCTCCCGAAGTAACAACCGCACTATCAAGATTAAAGGCTCTAGCACCTGATGGTAAGTGTAAAACTTTTGATGCTGCTGCAGATGGTTTTGGTAGGGGAGAGGGATGTGGCATTGTGGTACTGAAGCGTTTGTCGGATGCGCTCAAGGATGGGGACAGGATATCAGCAGTAATTCCTGGTTCGGCTGTTAACCATGATGGACCAAGTAGCGGAATGACAGTACCGAATAAACTGGCTCAGGAAAAACTGATTCAGAAAGCTCTCAAAGCAGCCAAGGTAAAACCGTTACAAGTGAGTTATGTGGAAGCTCATGGTACAGGAACTTCTCTAGGAGATCCTATGGAAGTGAGAGCTTTAGCTAGGGTGTTTGAGGAGGGACGTGATCAGGAAAATCCATTGAACATCGGTTCAGTTAAAACTAATATCGGTCATCTGGAAGCAGCAGCTGGAATAGCAGGTATGATTAAGGTGATTTTGCAATTGCAACATCAGAAAATTGTGCCTCATCTGCATTTTGCTAATCCTAACCCTTATATTGATTGGGAAAATATGCCTTTGAAGGTACCCACTCAACTGACTCCTTGGTTGTCCAAGGGGGAGAAAAGGATGGCAGGAGTTAGTTCTTTTGGTATGAGTGGTACGAATGCTCATATAGTTTTAGAAGAGGCTCCTATTGAAGTCAGAAGTCAGAAGTCAGAAGTCAGAAGTGAAGAATATCTAGAACGTCCGGTTCATATACTAACTCTGTCGGCCAAGACTGAAAAAGCACTAGAAGATTTAGTTAATAGTTATGAAAGTTATTTAGAAGCCGAAAATAATGATAATTATTTAGGGGATATTTGCTACACAACCAACATCGGGAGAGCAAAATTTGACCACAGATTAGCAGTGGTTACTTCTGATAAACAAGAGTTAGTAGAGAAACTCAAACAATATAAACAAGGTGAGAATGTTGCTGGAATCTTTTCAGGAAAACAAATAAGTGAAACTAGAACAAAAATAGCCTTTATATTTACTGGTCAAGGTTCTCAATATCTGCAAATGGGAAGGCAGTTATACGAAACTCAACCCACTTTCCATAAAATTATTGACCAGTGTAGTGAAATGCTGGTAAACTCTCTAGAGGTTTCTTTATTAGATATACTTTATCCAGTTGAGATTAAAGATGAAAGTTCGACTTTGATAGACCAAACAGCTTATACTCAACCCGCTATATTTGCCCTTGAATATGCCCTAGCTAAATTATGGGAATCATGGGGTATAAAGCCAGATGTGGTGATGGGTCACAGTGTAGGAGAATATGTGGCAGCAACAGTAGCAGGGGTATTTAGTTTAGAAGATGGTTTAAAATTAATAGCCATGCGGGGACAGTTGATGCAAAAGTTACCCTCCGGAGGTCAGATGGCATCTATAATGGCATCAGAATCTCAGGTAATAGAGGCGATAAAAGAATATAGTTCCCAAGTAACAATAGCAGCAGTTAATGGACCAGAAAGTATAGTAATTTCAGGTGAGAGTCCAGCCATAGCAAGTATCTGTAGTCAATTTGAATCCGTTGGAGTCAAGACAAAGGCGCTACAAGTATCTCATGCTTTCCATTCCCCATTGATGGAACCAATGTTAACAGAATTTGAAACAGTGGCCACAGAAATCACCTATAATCAACCAAAAATACCACTAATATCAAATGTTACTGGTCAAGAAGTAGGTGGAGAAATAACCACTGCTGAATATTGGGTGAGTCATGTGCGTCAACCAGTAAGATTTGCGGAAGGGATGGAAACTTTACACAAACAAGGTGCTGAAATTTTCCTAGAAATAGGATCAAAACCGATACTGTTAGGTATGGCTCGTGAGTGTCTCATGGGAGAAAAAAAACTATGGTTGCCCAGTTTACGTTCAGGAAAACCAGACTGGTTACAAATACTACAAAGTCTGGCTCAATTGTATGTACGGGGAATAAAAATTGATTGGTTAGGATTTGATCAGGATTATTTCCGTAATAAGCTAGAGTTACCAACATATCCTTGGCAACGAAAAAGGTATTGGAGAACAGATATTAGACAACGGAAAAGTCAAGACAAAAAGAGCATAACATCTGAAAAAAAAGTACAACTTGATGGAGTAAATATTCAACTCAAGGAAATACAAATGAACGACAAAATATTACAGCAACCAAAACTAAAATTATCAGATCCAGAATCACTATATTTATCGAATGCTGAATCAACTATAGAGGTTCCAACAAAAGCAGTTCAAGTAAAACCTGCAGCTGATATTGAATCTGAAAATATAACTCAATTGAATAGCCTTGATAGAGATGTGACTCAAATCAGAGAAACCCTCAAAGAAAGTTTGGCAGATGCTTTATATGCAGATATAAGTGAAATTGAAGAAGACAAAAAGTTTGTTGATTTAGGTTTAGATTCTATTGTGGGAGTAGAATGGATAACTAACATCAATAAAATCTACAATTTAAATATAAAAGCCACTAAAGTATACGATTACCCTACCTTACAATATTTTTCCAAATATATTGCTCAAATCCTATCAACTAATAGTATAAATATTGATGTGGAGCGATCGCCATCTTACTCAAGTGAAGCAAGCATTAGCAAGCAATCTCAACTAACTGATACCCAGAGCAATTTCTCACAAGTCAAGGAAATTTTGAAACAACAATTAGCAGATGCTCTGTATGCGGATATTAGTGAAATTGAAGAAAACAAGAAGTTTGTTGATTTAGGTTTAGATTCTATTGTTGGAGTAGAATGGATAACTAATATCAATAAAACCTACAATTTGAATATCAAAGCCACTAAAATATACGACTACCCTACCTTATTAGATTTCGCCAAATATATTAACCAGGAAATTTCTTCTACAGGAGGAAGTAGATTTTCAACGGAGCATAAAGAATCTAGTCAAAAAGACTATTTGTCTGGAGATTCGCCAGAGGAAATGACACAAAAATTACGCTCAATATTGAAGAAAGTGGCCAATAAAGAATTAACAGTCCAGGAAGGAAATAAAATGATTCAACAAATAAAAAATAAATTAAAGTAAAAATATACTATAATTTTTCAGGAAAATTTTATGAATAAAGAGCAAATATTTAATATAATTAAAAGATATACTTGTGAAATAGCACCAGAATTAGAAAAAGTACCCATAGCACCAACTGATAGCCTAAAAAACCTAGGCATTGATTCAGTAAATAGGGCAGAAATTATAATGATGGTGATGGAAGAGTTATCCTTAAATATCCCACGCATAGAATTAGCGGGATCCAAAAATATAGGAGAACTGGCTGATATATTTGCAGAGAAATTAGAAAAAGTAAATCACGGGAATTAACAAAACTAAAGGGTGCATCAATGAGTAACATAGAAATAACAGGTATGGGCATTGTTAGTTCCATTGGTCAAGGAGTTGCTACTTTTAAAGAAGCTCTGTTATCAGGGAAAACTCAATTTGCTTATCTAAAACAGCCAGGACGTGAAAGCATCAAACCATTTATTGGTGCCGAAATTCCCGATATTGACGCCAAAACCCTATTTCCTGAGTACAGTGGACTGTTACGTACTGCTACTAAGAGCGCCCAAGTTGCAATAGTAGCTGTCGCTGAAGCCTGGCAAGATGCTCAACTCACCTCCAGCCAAGTTAACCCAGAACGAGTAGGATTAGTTGTAGGTGGTTCAAATTTACAACAACGTTATCAGCAGCAAACCTGGCAACGTTATCACTCACGTCAGGAGTTTATACGACCAACTTATGGTCTGACCTTTTGGGATACAGATATATTAGGTCTGATTTCCCAGTGTTTTCAGATTCAAGGTGAGGGCTATAGTGTAGGTGGAGCTTCGGCCAGCGGAGCAGTTGCTATAATTCATGCTGCTCGTCAAATTTTAATGGGGAACAGTGATATTTGCATTGCTCTGGGAGCTTTATCCGATCTATCAGGGTATGAATTCCAAGCACTAATGAATTTAGGTGCAATGGGGAGCGAACGTTTTGCCGATCGCCCAAACCTTGCTTGTAGGCCATTTGACCAAGACCATGATGGCTTTATTTATGGAGAGGGTTGTGGAGCAGTGATTTTAGAGAGAACTGACCGCGCTCAACAACGGGGCGCTCAATCCCATGGCCAACTTAAGGGTTGGGGATTAGCTTTAGATGGGAACCGTAGTCCCGAACCTTCCCAAAAAGGGGAAGAACGGGCTATAAATACTGCTTTAGCCATGGCAGACCTTCAGCCAGAGAGTATTGATTATGTGAATACCCACGGTACTGGTTCCCCCCTTGGCGACAAAACAGAAGTGGCAGCTTTCAAATCAGTAGGACTTCAGCATTGCCTACTTAATTCAACAAAATCTTTAATAGGCCACTGCTTAACTGCTGCTGGTGTAGTGGAAGCGATCGCCACCATATTACAAATGAAGTTTGGTTTTTGTCATCCAACTAAAAATTTAGTTAATCCTATTGATACCAGTCTCAATTGGGTGAAAGAAACTTCTGTTCAAGCTGAGATTAAATATGCTATCAGCAACAGTTTTGGTTTTGGGGGTATCAATACAGCTTTATTAATTGGACAGGAGTAAACTCATGCAACAAGTTGGAATTGAAGCACTAAATGTATATGGGGGTTCAGCTAAACTAGATGTGCGAATGCTAGGCGAAGCACGTCACTTAGACATGACTCGCTTCGATAATCTTCTGATGAAAGAGAAGACAGTTGCTATGCCCTATGAAGATCCAGTTTCCAATGCTATTAATGCAGCAAAACCTATTATTGATAGTCTCAGCGATCTGGAGAAGCAACAAATCAAAATGGTGATAGCTTGTAGTGAATCTGGCATTGATTTTGGCAAATCTATGAGCACTTATATCCATGATTATTTGGGGCTAAGTCGTAACTGCCGAATGTTTGAGATTAAGCAAGCTTGCTACTCAGGTACAGCAGGTTTACAAATGGCATTAAATTTGATTTTATCCCAAACATCTCCAGGGGCTAAAGCTTTGGTTATAGGAACTGATATATTTCGGCCTGTTGTTGTAGAGGGAGGAGAAGCTCTCAGCGAAGATTGGTCTTTTGTGGAACCAAGCAGTGGCGCTGGAGCAGTAGCTATTTTGGTCAGTGATGTTCCTAAAATTTTCCAAGTTGATGTAGGATGCAATGGTTATTATGGGTATGAAGTCATGGATACTTGCAGACCTAACCCAGACTCAGAAGCAGGAGATGCAGATTTATCATTGCTATCTTACCTAGATTGTTGTGAAAATGCTTACCGGGAATATCAAGATCGGGTAGAAGGAGTAGATTACCAAAAAACTTTTCATTACTTGAGCTTTCATACTCCTTTTGGAGGTATGGTGAAAGGGGCTCACAGAAGTATGATGCGTAAGTTTAAAAGGGCAAAACCTGTGGAGATTGAAGAGGACTTTCAGAAACGGGTGATGCCGGGATTAGTCTATTGTCAACAGGTGGGTAATATTATGGGAGCTACAGTGTTTTTATCTTTAGCTAGCATGATTGATAATGCAGATTTTAGCAAAGCCCGACGAGTTGGTATATTCTCTTATGGTTCTGGTTGTTGTTCGGAATTTTATAGTGGAGTTGTCACCCCACAAGGAAAGGAAATTCAAGCTCAACAAAAAATTTCATCACACTTAGCAATGCGTTATTCCTTAAACATGGAAGAATATGAGCAGTTACTAAGTCATAGTTCGATGGTTGCCTTTGGCACTAGAAATGTGACTCTAGATTACAAACTTTTTCCTGGTGTGTGGGAACAAATTGAAGGTAAAGGGCGCTTAGTGCTGAAAAGAATCAAGGAATTTCACCGAGAATATGAATGGGTATAGCCATGAGTTATCAAACCCTGAAAATCAGTTATCAAGATGTTGTACAAAGGATTCAGATATATCGACCTGAATCTAACAATAGCATCAATAGTCAGTTAACGATGGAATTGTTGTCAGCTTTGCAAGCTGCTGAAGCGGAAGAAGTCGTTAAAGTAGTGATATTAGAAGGACTACCTGATGTGTTTTGTACAGGGATGGATTTTGAAGAAGTGGCAACAGCAAAACAATTTGAACCAAAAGCTAGTGCGAATGGTTACTACAATATTTTGAAACAAATGTCTCAAAGTAGCAAAGTAATTTTGTCACTTGTGCGTGGTAAAGTACAGGCAGGGGGAGTTGGTTTAGTAGCAGCAAGCGATCTAGTTATTGCTGATGAAACGGCAACTTTTGTTTTATCAGAATTATTATTTGGATTATTACCAGCTTGTGTATTGCCTTTTTTGATTCGTCGAGTGGGATTTCAGAAAGCCTACCGTTTAGCACTAACGACTCAAGCTATTTCAGCATCAGAGGCCGAGAAGTGGGGATTAATAGATGAATATGGCAGTAATACTAATCAGTTAATAAGTAAATATATTCGACGTTTAAAGTATTTACCCTCATCAGGGGTGAAAGAGTTAAAAAATTATATTAATCAGTTATGGATTATTCAGGCAGAAACTCAAGATTTAGCCGTCAACGAGATTTCTAGCTTAATAGCAGAACCTACTGTTCAAGAAAAAATTAAACGTTT
This sequence comes from Okeania sp. SIO3B5, assembly GCF_010692555.1. GTDB lineage: Bacteria > Cyanobacteriota > Cyanobacteriia > Cyanobacteriales > Microcoleaceae > Okeania. The sequence continues at coordinate 16,959 of NZ_JAAHHG010000042.1, forward strand.
TCAAAAAGAAGGATTATTTCCATGGCAAACCTAAATCTTAATTTGGACTTAGTAGAGGGCAACTCTGATGTAGTACAACTGGTGGAGTTGGGTAATGGTGTCGTGCAAATCGCGATGCAAGATAAAGAAAACTGCAATATATTTTCTCCTGGAATAATTGAAGGATTATACAAATGTTTTGGTGCAGTTGCTCAAAACCAAAGTTATAAAGTAGTAATTTTGACAGGCTATGGAAATTATTTCTGTTCGGGAGGGACAAAAGAACAGTTAATCAGTATTTGGAAAGGAGACAGCAAATGTAATGATTTAGATTTTTTTAGAATAGCATTAGATTGTGAAATACCAGTAATTGCAGCTATGCAAGGTCATAGTATTGGCGGTGGTTTGGTTTTGGGATTGTATGCAGATTTAGTAGTGTTAAGTCAAGAAAGTATTTACACTACTAATTTTATGAAGTATGGTTTTACCCCAGGTGTCGGATGCACGTTAATTCTCCCTGAGAAATTCGGTGCTTTAGGGTTTGAAATGATGTATACTGCCCAAAATTATCGAGGGAAAGAATTAGCTGAACGGGGTGTTTCTTTTCCAGTTGTACCGAGAAAAGATGTGCTAGAAGTGGCTAAAAAGATAGCCTATGAAATGTCGGAAAAACCCAGACTATCTTTAATAACTTTAAAGGAACACTTAACTTCAAAAATCCGCAAAACGCTACCAGGATTTATAGATAAAGAAGTAGCTATGCACGAAATAACCTTTCACCAACCAGAGGTAGCAAGTAGAATAGAGGAACACTTTGACAAAAGGACAACGGCAAGTAATAACCCTCAAAATTTTCCTCAAGAGGCTGTAAGAAAAGAAATAAGAACAGATTCCTTGAATTGTCAACCATTTCAGTTGAAGACATTTAGTTATGGTTCGTTAAACAATTTAACTTTGGTACCTCTAGAACGTAGAGTTCCAAGCCCAAGTGAAGTTGAGGTTCAAATCAAAACTGTACCAGTTAATTTTCGGGATATACTCAATGCACTTGGTATGCTCCAAGAGTATTACGAAAAAACATTTGGCATTGCTAATGCTGAAGATCTCACTTTTGGTTTTGAAGGTGCAGGTACTATCGTAGCTGTTGGGGCAGAAGTATCGCAGTGGCAAGTCGGCGATGAAGTAATGGTAATGAGAATTCACGATGCATTTAGTAGCTTTATTATCTGCTCGCCGGACAAACTGGTGCGTAAAAATTTTAATCTGAATATGGAAGATGGAGCTAGTATTTGGGGGCCGTTTTTGACTGCATATCACGGGTTGATTAACTTAGCCAAAATTCAGCCAGGAGATAGAGTATTAATTCACGCTGCTTCAGGTGGGATTGGACAAGCAGCAATTCAGTTGGTTCAACTTTTTGGGGCGGAAGTATTTGCTACGACTAGTCCAGGTAAGATGAATTATCTCCGGGAACAGGGAATTAAGTATGTGATGAATTCTCGAACGATGGAGTTTGTAAATGATGTGATGGAATTCACTCAGGGCCGTGGGGTAGATGTTATTCTCAATAGCCTGACTCATGGAGAATACATCCAGAAAAATATAGAGATCCTCGCCGATAGAGGGCGATATGTTGAACTTGGTAAGTTGGGCATTTGGAGTCACGAGCAAGTCTATCAGAAACGCCCAGATATCAAATATTTTACTTTTGATTTGTTAGAAGAATTTGCCAAAGATAATCAATTGTTTTATCAGATATGGGATAATTTGTCACTTGAATTTGACCGCGAGCGCCTGAAGCCACTACCTTACAAAACATTTCCAATAGAAGATGTTATTAAAGCCTTTGATTATATGCGACGCGGGAAGCATTTCGGCAGGGTAGTGGTAGTTATGCCTGACTCCTATTCTGGAAAGGAAAAAGAATTGGATGCTCGGCTATCCATTGAAAATAAAATGACTAAAGAGGAACAGATATTATTTCAATTACAATCTGGTGAAGTTTCCTTAGAAAATGCGGAACAACTATTGTTAGGAAATACGGAAACAGAAACACAAGAGAAAGCTATAGCAGAAAATCAAATAGATAATATTCAAAACAAGTTAATTAACATGGATAGCTCAGAAAAAATATTATCTTTGATTAGTTCAGGAGAAATATCTTTAGAAACAGCAGAAAAATTATTATTAGAAGTAGTAGAACCAGAAGTTAAGACAGAGGTTAATGATGAGGTTAATCCTAGTCAAAATCATATACCAACTACAGATATAGCGATTATTGGTATGTCATGTAGATATCCAGGAGCGAATAACTGGAAAGAATTTTGGGAAAATTTAAAGAATGGAATTGACAGTGTAACGGAAGCTCCTCCTGGAAGATGGGAAGAAAAAAATTGGTATCATCCAGATCCAGATAATCCAGGTACTTCCTATTCAAAATGTGCCGGTTTTTTAGATGAAATTGATAAATTTGACCCTTTATTTTTTCATATTTCTCCGGAAGAAGCTTGGTTTATGGAGCCTGAGCAAAGAATATTTTTAGAAGAAGCTTACCACGCTATAGAAGATGCTGGATATGCTACAGACTCTCTTAGAGGTAAACAATATGGAGTATTTGTGGGAGTTACGGTAAATGGTGGTTATCTTAAGTTGTTGTCAATTTCAGGATTAGATGTTCATAGGATGGCGGCTACAGGAAATGGTCCGTCAATGATACCAGCAAGAATTGCCTATATGCTTGACCTTCAAGGGCCAGTAGTAGCTATTGATACTGCCTGCTCGTCGTCATTGGTAGCTGTTCATCAAGCTTGCCAAAGCATACAACGAGGAGAGAGCGAAATAGCGATCGCTGGAGGTATTACTCTTATGCCAACATCAGACTTCCAAATAATGTCAAGTCAGTTTCAAGTTGTATCTCCTGATGGACGTTGTAAGACTTTTGATGCTTCAGCATCGGGTACAGCCTGGAGCGAAGGTTGTGGTGTTCTCTTATTAAAAAGCTACAGTCAAGCAATTCAAGACAACGACCATATTTATGGAGTAATCAAAGGAACAGGAGTTAATTATGATGGTAATACTAACGGGATTAGTGCCCCTAGTAGTCAATCTCAAGCCAGTTTAGAAGAAGCAGTTTATCAGAAATTTGGAATTAACCCAGAAACTATTAGTTATGTAGAAGCTCATGGTACAGCAACACCTCTGGGAGACCCGATAGAAGTAGAAGCTTTAACAGAAGCCTTTTCTAAATGGACGAACAAAAAACAGTTTTGTGCGATTGGCTCGGTAAAAACTAATATTGGTCATTCAGCAGCGGCTGCCGGAGTTTCTGGTTTGATCAAGACAATTTTGTGCCTCAAAAATCAAAAATTAGTTCCATCCTTACATTTTAATCAACCAAACCCACATATTGACTTTGAAAATAGCCCTTTTTATGTCAATACAAAATTAAAAGATTGGGAAGTGCTTGAAGGCCAACCAAGGCAAGCTACAGTTAGTTCTTTTGGTTTTAGTGGCACTAATGCTCATATAGTTATAGAAGAGGCTCCTTCTCAAGTTAAAAGTCAGAATATTGTTGAACGTCCGATCCATCTGTTAACTCTATCTGCGAAAACAGAAAAGGCTCTAGAAGATTTAGTCAGTAATTATCAAAATTATTTAGAAACTAATCCCGAGTTACCACTAGCAGATGTATGTTATACAGCCTCTACAGGTAGAGCACATTTTAATTATCGATTAGGAGTTATTGCTTCTGAACCAAAAGCATTAATAGAGAAACTACTTGGGTGGAAAGCTCAGGAAGAATTAGTAGGACTATTTTCAGGAAAACGAAATAGCGAAGGTCATAAAATAGCATTCCTGTTCACAGGTCAAGGTTCCCAGTATGCGAATATGGGAAGGCAACTTTATGAAAAAGCACCAACTTTCCGTCAAGCTTTAGAGGAATGTGACCAAATTTTACAACCCTATCTAGAAGTACCTCTATTAGAGGTCATATACTCTGAGGATGCACAAAAGTCAAGTGATAATCTATTAGACCAAACAGCTTACACCCAACCCGCTATATTTGCCCTGGAATACGCCCTCTTTAAATTATGGGATTCATGGGGCATCAAACCTAATGTAGTCATGGGTCACAGCGTAGGAGAATATGTAGCAGCTTGCATTGCCGGAGTATTCAGTTTAGAAGATGGTCTGAAACTAATAGCCATGCGAGGAAAGTTGATGCAAAAGTTACCCTCCGGTGGTGAGATGGTATCGGTAATGGCATCAGAGTCTCAGGTAACAGAGGCTATAAAAGAATATAGTTCCCAAGTAACAATAGCAGCGATAAATGGACCAGAAAGTATAGTAATTTCTGGTGAGAGTGTAGCCATAAGAAATATTTGTAGTTTATTTGAATCAGAGGGAATAAAGACCAAGCAGCTACAAGTATCCCACGCTTTCCATTCTCCAATGATGGAACCGATGTTAGCAGAGTTTGAATCAGTAGCTAAACAAGTCACCTATAATCAACCCCAAATACCACTAATATCAAACGTCACAGGTACTGAAGTAGATGGAGAAATAACAAATGCTGAATATTGGGTAGATCATGTGCGTCAACCAGTAAGATTTGCCCAGAGTATGAAAACTCTAGAGTCGGAAGGATATGAAACCTTCCTAGAAATAGGACCGAGACCAATATTGCTAGGAATGGGAAGACAATGTGTAACAGAAGATGTAGGAGAATGGCTGCCATCATTACGTCCAGGGGTGGATGAATGGGAACAAATGCTATCAAGCTTAGGAAAATTGTATGTAAAAGGAGCCAAAATAGACTGGTCAGGGTTTGACTCTGATTATACTCGCCAGAAAGTAGTATTACCCACATATCCATTCCAGGGAGAACGTTATTGGGTAGAAACCAACAACAACTTCTGGCTTCAACGGCAATTTTCCCAAGGGGAAAACCTCCATCCCCTATTAGGTCAAAAGCTAAATTGTGCAGGGGAACAAAAAATATTTGCATCACAAATAGGAGAAAACTCACCCAACTATCTGAGGGACCACCGAGTATTTAATCAAGCACTATTTCCCATAACAGGCTACCTAGAAATAGCAATAGCAGCAGGAAATCACCAATTAAAAACATCCTTTATAGTAATAGAAGACCTAACCATAACTAGAGGATGGATACTACCAACAGGAGAATTAACCAATGCCCAAACCATACTCACCCCAATAGATAACCAAAGCTATAATTTTCAAATATTTTCTCAACCAGAACAACAGGAGTGGAGACTCCACACCACAGGAAAAATCAGAAAAGAGTCAACCCCCCCTACTCAGACAAAAGTTGACCTAGAAAAATACAAGAGTGAATGTAATCAAACAATAGAAGTCAAACAACATTATCAAAAATGTCAACAAGTAGGGATAGACTACGGGAATACCTTTCAAGGCATTCAAGAATTGTGGTCAGGTTCAAACCAAGCATTAGGTTATATCAAACTCCCCGAAGAATTGATAACACAAATAATCGACTATCATTTACATCCAGCACTATTAGATGCAGCCTTGCAAGTAATGTTTTATGCACTGCCAGCAACGGATAATGACAAAACTTATCTGTCAGCAGGAATAGAAGAATTCAGACTATATAAGACTCCCGGGCTGAGTCTATGGGCCTATGCATCAGTAACCAGTCAAGAAGTGGAAACTCCAGAAAGTTTGACGGCTATTGTCACCATAGTAACTCCAGAAGGAGAAATAATTGCCAACCTCAAAGGTTTACAAGTTAAACTAGCAACAAAACAGACCCTACTGAGAACAGAAACCGAATCAATAGAAAATTTGCTGTATGAAGTAGAGTGGAGAAACAAAGGTATTTTCGGTAAACTACTACCACCAGATTTCCTCATACCTCCTATACAAATCAACCAAAAATTAACTCCTACTCTGACAGAATTAGTAACTCAAGTAGATAATGAAACAACAGCGTCTTTTGAAACAAGCTTAGAAGAATTAAGCAGAGATTATATAGTACAAGCATTACAGTCAATGAGTTGGTCATACAAACCAACAGAAAGCTTTGCATTTGATGTAGCAGCCCAAAAATTAGGTATAGTTCCTACCCATCGACCACTGTTTAAGCGTTTGCTGCAAATATTAACAGAGTCAGGAATACTCAACTCAAAGAATCAGCAGTGGGAAGTATCACAAACCTTAGCTGAAGTCAAGCCTACGGAAAAAATCAGCAGTTTACAGAAGAAATATCCAGAAGAAACAGCAGCATTGACACTACTCTCTCGTTGTGGGTCTAAACTAAGTGGGGTATTACGAGGAGCAATAGACCCAGTAGAGTTAGTGTTCCCCCAAGGAGATTTGACAGCAGCGACTCAACTTTATGAAGACTCAACAGTAGCAAAAGTGATGAACACAATAGTAGAAAGAACCATCACCAAAGCTATAGAAAAATTACCCAAAAGCCGAGGAATCAGGTTGTTAGAAATAGGAGGGGGAACAGGAGGGACTACAAGCTATATCCTACCTCATCTAACTCCTCAGCAAACCGAATATACATTCACGGATATAGGGGCATTATTTACAACGAAAGCTCAAGAGAAATTCCGGGATTATAAGTTCATAAAGTATCAAACTTTAGACATAGAAGTAGACCCGACAACTCAAGGATTTGAGGCTCATCAATATGATGTAATTATTGCAGCTAATGTACTTCATGCAACGACAGATATGAAGCAGACATTATCTCATGTGCGAGAACTGTTAGCAGATGGGGGAATGTTGGTGTTATCTGAAGCAACAGCTAAAACAATATGGATAGATTTAGTATTTGGGTTGTTAGAAGGATGGTGGAAATTCAGGGATTATGAATTACGACCAGATTATCCTTTGTTGAGTCGTGAAAAATGGCATCATGTATTGAGAGAAACGGGTTTTACTGAAGTAGTTACTATGCCAGAAGTGGAGGGAATGGCAGAAACCTTGTCAGCACAAACAGTAATTGTAGCTAAAAGCTCTCAAAGGAAGTTAGAACAAAGGAATGATGATTCTAAGAGTTGGTTGATACTGGCAGACAAAAAGGGAGTAGGGCAACAGTTAGCGACCGTACTCCGCTCAGTAGGAGAGGTTTGTACTTTAGTATTTGCGGGAGAAAGGTATCAACAGATAGCTCCGGGAGAGTTTACTATTAATCCTAATCAAGCTAAAGATTTTGAGGAGGTAATAGAGACAGTGGCGCTTAAGTCACCATCATTGTATGGAGTGGTACAATGTTGGACGACTGAAGCGGGAGTGGGGAATGGGATTAATTCTGAGGAGTTAGGAAGTTTATCGAAGTTAGGGTGTGGCACAACTCTATCTTTAGTACAAGCATTGGTGAAAGGCGGGTTATCAACTGTCCCTCGATTATGGTTGGTGACAAATGGTGCTCAGGCGGTGCCGAATAATCATCCGGTGATACCAGGAGTAGCTCAATCTTCGGTATGGGGAATGGGGAAAGTGATTAGCTGGGAACATCCAGAGTTGAACTGTACTCGTATAGATTTGGACCCAGAGGAGACTTTAGAGGGTAAAGTTGATGGGCTATTTAAAGAAATTTGGTCGGAGGATAGGGAAGACCAGGTAGCATGGCGTGGGGATAGTCGTTATGTGGCTCGGTTGGTGGGTAGTCATCATCGGCAATTAGTGGCACAACAAGCTGATGGTAAAAGTCAAAAGCCCTTAAGTTTCCGTTCTGAAGCCAGCTATTTGATTACAGGAGGTATGGGAGGTTTGGGTTTACTGGTAGCAAATTGGATGGTGTCAAAGGGGGCTAAACATTTGATATTGTTAGGACGCCGTTCACCGGATGATGCTACGAGGAAAAAAATAACCGAGTTAGAAATGGCAGGAGCGTCGGTGGTAGTGGAAAAAGCCGATGTGACTGATTTGGAGTCGATGAAAGGGGTTTTGCAGAGGATTGAGGAGTCAAACAGACCGTTAGTAGGAGTGATTCATTCTGTGATGGTGCTATCAAATGGAGTGCTACGAAATCAGACTTGGTCTAGTTTTGAACAGGTGATGGAACCGAAAGTTCAAGGTGCTTGGCACTTGCATCAATTGACTCAAAGTCAACCATTAGACTTCTTTGTGCTGTTTTCTTCAGCAACATCTCTGTTGGGTTCACTGGGTCAGGGCATGGCAAATTATTCTGCTGCTAATGGGTTTCTTGATGGTTTAGCTCATTATCGTCGAACTATGGGATTACCGGGATTGAGTATCCATTGGGGACCAGTTTCTCAAGTGGGACGAGCGCTCGGGCGAGATACAGAGACAGCCGCTATGCTCAGTAAGAATGGGATGGGTTTAATATCTCCGGCTCAGGTATTGGAGTCTTTGGAACTATTGATGAGTAGTTCGGATGTGGAAGTAGGGGTGATGCCTATTGAGTGGTCAGGGTGGCAGGAGAGAGTGGCACAGTGGCCGTTTTTAGTGGATTGGCAGGAAACTATATTGGAGGTAGCCCAACCATCGAAGTCAGATTTTCTGTTAAAGTTGGAGGCTACACCACCTAATGAGCTTCGGTTGTTGTTGGTGGCTCATGTGCGTCGTCAGGTGGCTCAAGTGTTGAGAATTAGTCATCCTGAATCAATTGAAATGGATACAGGGTTTTTTGATTTGGGTATAGACTCTTTGACTTCTGTGGAGTTGAGGAATAAGTTGCAAGGTAGTTTAAAGTGTTCAGTACCTTCTACTGTAACTTTGGACTACCCTACCATTAAGGCATTGGTAGAATATTTATATGAACAGCTATTGTTAGAACAAGTTAGTTACTCAAATACTGTACCAACTGAAGAAATCAATGAAGATAGGGAGGAGATTACTCTATGAAACTGACCGAAATTCTATCTCAAATCTCTAGCCAAAACATTAAATTATGGACTGAAGGTGATGAGTTAAAAATTAGTGCTCCCAAGGGAACGTTAACCAAAGAAATTCGCGATTTATTATCCCAAAATAAACTTGAATTAGTCGGTTTACTTCGGCAAAAGAGTAGTAATATCAGTGCCACATCTAGTTGGCCGACCCTGATTCCGGCTCCTGAGGAAAGGTATCAACCATTTCCATTGAATGCAATCCAACAAGCTTATTGGATAGGTCGCAATGGATTCTTTAATTTAGGCAATATTGCGACCCATGTATACATAGAATTAGATTGTGAAAACTTAAATTTGGAACGCGTCAACCAAGCCTGGATGCAATTAATTGAGCACCATGAAATGATGCGGATGGTAGTTTTAGCGGACGGCAACCAGCAAATACTCGAGCAAGTGCCTCCCTATGAAATTGAAGTTTTGGATTTGTCCGGAGAGTCTCCTCAAACAATTGCTTCAGAGCTAGAGAATATTCGCAATCAGATGTCCCATCAGGTGTTACCAACAAACCAGTGGCCTTTGTTTGATTTACGGGCTGCCCGTTTGAATGAACAATGGTGCCGTTTGTATATCGACATCGATATGTTGATCTTGGATGGCTTGAGTTTCTATATGTTATTTGAGCAGTGGGCGCAACTGTACAAGGAGCCAGAGAGTGAACTACCAGCAACGGAAATCTCGTTCCGAGACTATGTGCTAGCAGAATTGGCACTCAAAGATAGTCCTCAGTATCTCCGTTCTCAGCAATATTGGTTCAACCGCATCGATGAGCTACCTCCGGCACCAGAAATGCCCCAAGCGAAAATAACATCTGCAATCACCAACCCTCGCTTCAAGACTTACACATCTAGACTATCTACGACGAATTGGCAACAGTTAAAACACAAGGCCCGGAAAGCAGATTTAAGCCCATCAGGAGTATTGTTAAGTGCTTTTGCCTATATATTAAATTACTGGAGTAAAAGTCCAAAGTTTACTATCAATCTGACTATATTTAACCGTCTGCCCTTACACCCTCAGGTTAATGAGCTTTTGGGTGATTTCACCTCGAATATTTTGCTGGCGGTGGATCACTCACAAGCAGTTCCATTTATTAGTCGTGCTCAAAAGTTGCAAAAACTGCTCTGGGTAGATTTAGAACATCGGTATATCAATGGAGTAGAAGTGCAGCGAGAGTTACATCGCCGAGGGCGTAGTCAACCAATGGGGGTGGTGTTTACTAGCATGTTAGGCTTCGAGTATCTAGTTGATGAAAGGTTGGGAAGAAGACTTGGTTTGGACGAATTCGGAGAGGAAGTGTATAAAGTAGGTACAACACCTCAAGTGTGGCTGGATAATGTAGTCGCTGAGAAAAACGGAGCATTGATATTTAATTGGTATGCCGTTGAAGCGCTATTCCCGGAAGGTTTAATAGATAAAATGTTTGAGGCTTATTGTGATTTGCTTCAGCAGCTAGCTACCTCGGACGAACCTTGGATGGAAACTTACTTCCAATTATTACCAACTGCCCAGCTAGCACTACAAGCACAAGTAAATCAGACCACTCAATCTTTGCCTGAAGGGCTCTTGCATGGCTTGTTTGTTGAGAACGTAAAAGTTCAAGGTCAAGAGATAGCTGTGATTAGTCCCCAGAAAAGCCTAACTTATGAAGAACTGTATCAACGGTCTCATCAATTAGGACATGGATTACGTAAATTAGAAGTCAAACCGAATGAGCTAGTAGCCGTAGTCATGGAAAAAGGTTGGGAACAGGTAGTAGGGGTATTGGGTATCTTGATGTCTGGTGGAGCTTACCTACCGATAGACCCTGCACTACCTCAGGAACGCCAGTGGTATCTACTTGAGCAAGCAGAAGTCAAACAAGTATTGACTCAAACTCACCTCAAACAGTCCCTGAGTTGGCCTGAGGGAATTAACTGCTGGTCTGTAGATAGTGAAGAGCTAGCAGTAGAAAATCCGACTCCCTTAGAACCAGTACAAACTCCAGAAGATTTAGCCTATGTGATTTACACTTCCGGTTCTACAGGTTTACCCAAGGGTGTAATGATCGATCATCGGGGAGCTGTAAATACAATCCTAGACATTAATCAACGGTTTGAAGTCAGAGCATCAGACAGGGTATTGGCCTTAGCAAATTTGAACTTTGACCTATCAGTATACGACATCTTCGGCGTGCTAGGAGCAGGAGGAACTATAGTGATGCCACCGCCAGAAGCAGCCAAAGACCCTGCTTGCTGGATAGAATTAATTGAAACCCATCAAGTGACTCTATGGAACTCAGTTCCTCCTTTGATGCAGATGTTGGTAGAACATTTATTCGGAACTTCAAGAGTGCCAGTAGAGGGTTTGCGAGTGGTTATGCTGAGTGGGGATTGGTTACCAGTAGACTTACCAGAAAAAATCCAGTCTCTGTGGCCTAATGTTCAAGTTATGAGTTTAGGTGGAGCAACAGAAGCATCAATCTGGTCAATTGGTTATAAGATTGAAAAGGTTGATCCTAATTGGAAGAGTATTCCCTACGGTAAACCCCTGTTGAATCAACGTTTCTATGTACTCAATGAATTGATGGAAGCTAGACCAGTTTGGGTACCTGGACAACTTTATATTGGAGGTGTAGGATTAGCTAAGGGATATTGGAAAAATGAGGAAAAAACCAAAGCTAGCTTTATTACCCACCCAGTTACTCAAGAGAGATTATACAAAACAGGAGATTTAGGAAGATATTTACCTGATGGTAATATTGAGTTTTTAGGTAGAGAGGACTTCCAAATCAAAATCAATGGTTATCGTGTTGAACTGGGAGAAATTGAAGCAGCATTAAAGCAATTTCCGGGAATTAAGGAAGCAATTGTTACTACTATAGGAGATTCAGAACAAAACAAACGTTTAATTGCTTATGCTGTGCTAAAGCAACAGCCTGTTACTACTGAAAATCAGATAGAAGAACAAGATAAAATTAGCCAACTCGATCAGGACTTAAATTCTGTTTCTCAACAGTTGCGTAAGTACCTAAGGCAAAGACTACCAGAGTATATGGTTCCTTTTAAGTATGTTATTTTGGAAGCTTTCCCACTAACTGCTAATGGCAAAGTAGACCGTAAACGATTGCCAGAACCTCAAGTAGAAACTATGACCACAACTAAATATATACCACCTCAAACAAAAATAGAGCAACAAATTACTGCTGTTTGGCGAGAGGTTCTTCAGATGGAAAAAGTCGGAATTCACGATATTTTCTTTGAGATAGGGGGCAATTCTGTACATATTATCCGAGTGCATAGCAAATTGCAAGAACTATTGGGCATAGAACTAAAAGTAGTTGACTTATTTACTAACCCAACCGTTCATTCATTAAGCGAGTTTATTATTAATTGCGGTGCAGCAGAATTAAATAAACAGAGTAAAATTAGTTATGAGAAGCGTGTCAGTAAACGTCTCTCTAAGAAAAATGAAAGGGGTAATATTCGAAAAAAACTCCATTAGACTTATCCAAAAATGCCGATTTTGAACGGCGGGGTAAGGGTTTTAGAACCTTTTTTGGAGATGTCTATTCTCAAAAATAAGTGCCAATAATGATAGGGTCTAAAAGTAAAAATCTAGCACTTAATTATTAGCGGTACTGCGTAAGTTCTGTATTAAACATAATTAAAGGTAATCAAATGAACCAACCAGAAGAAGAACAACAATATCACAATAATGAAATTGCTATCATAGGGATGTCTGGACGTTTTCCAGGGGCAAGAAACCTGGAGGAGTTTTGGGATAATCTCAAGAAGGGTGTTGAATCTATCTCATTATTATCAGATAAACAGTTAAGAGAATCTGGCATTACACCAGAAATACTTAATGCTCCCAACTATCTAAAAGTTAATGGTACGGTTTCAGACATCGATATGTTTGATGCTAACTTTTTTCAGTATAGTCCTAAAGAAGCAATAGAAATAGACCCACAACAACGATTTTTTTTAGAGTGCGCCTGGGAAGCAATAGAAAGTAGTGGTTATAACCCAGAAAACTATGAAGGTTCAATTGGGGTTTATGCTGGTAGTGCAATGCCTAGCTATTTAATGTCTAATCTTGGAGGCCTAGATTTTCTTCTACTGGATCATCACTCCTTTACCCAAATGCTAGGTAATGACAAAGATTACTTAGCAACCCGCGTCGCTTACAAACTAAATCTTACCGGACCAGCGCTGAATGTTCAAACAGCTTGCTCCACTTCATTAGTTGCAGTACATTTAGCTTGTCAAAGTTTGCTCTATGGAGAATGTGATATGGCTCTGGCAGGTGGTGTTTCTATCCAAATCCCTCAAAATGTGGGATATTTACATCAGGAGGGATCTATCTCCTCCCAAGATGGTCATTGTCGGGCCTTTGATGCCAGAAGTACCGGAACAGTATATGGTAATGGTGTGGGAGTTGTGTTACTTAAACCACTGCAAGATGCTATAGGGGATGGAGATTGTATTCATGCTGTAATTAAGGGTTCGGCGATTAATAATGATGGTTTTTTGAAACAGAGTTATACTGCTCCCAGTGTGAATGGTCAAGCAGCGGTGATTTCTGAAGCTCAAGCTGTAGCTGATGTATCTCCAGAAACAATTACATATATAGAAGCTCATGGCACGGGGACGAAGTTAGGAGATCCTATTGAAATTGAAGCTTTAACAAAGGCTTTTTCAGAGCATACAGATAAAAAACAGTTTTGCGCCATAGGTTCCCTCAAAACAAATGTGGGGCATATGAATACGGCAGCAGGGGTGGGAGCATTGATCAAAACGGTTTTGGCTCTCAAACATAATTTAATACCTCCGAGTTTACACTATGAGAAACCTAATCCCCAGATTAATTTTAGCGATAGTCCGTTTTACGTCAACAATACTTTGTCTGAATGGAAACATAACGGCACTCCTCTACGAGCAGGAGTTAGTTCTTTTGGTGTAGGTGGTACCAATGCTCATGTAATTATAGAAGAAGCACCTTCTCAAGTCAAAAGTCAGAACGTTATTGAACGTCCAATTCATCTATTAACTCTGTCAGCAAAAACAGAAAAGGCTTTAGAAGATTTAGTCAGTAATTATCAAAATTATCTAGAAACTAATCCCGAATTAGAACTAGCAGATGTATGCTATACGGCCTCGACAGGCAGATCCCATTTTAATCATCGACTAGGAGTGATTGCATCTGAGCCCACAGAATTAATAGACAAACTGCTGGGGTGGAAAACTCAGTCAGGATTAGTAGGAGTATTTTCAGGACAACCAAATAGTGAAAGTCTCAAAATAGCCTTTCTCTTCACAGGTCAAGGTTCCCAGTATATAAATATGGGAAGACAACTGTATGAACAAGCACCGACCTTCCGTCAAGCTCTAGAGCAATGTGACCAAATTCTCCAACCCTATCTAGAAACATCTCTCTTAGAAATCATCTACCCCAAAGATGTACAAAAGTCAAGTCTTTTAGACCAAACAGCTTACACCCAACCTGCCATATTTGCCCTGGAATACGCCCTCTTTAAATTATGGGATTCATGGGGAATCAAACCCAATGTAGTCATGGGTCACAGCGTCGGAGAATATGTAGCAGCTTGTATTGCCGGAGTATTCAGCCTAGAAGATGGTCTCAAACTAATAGCCATGCGGGGACAGTTGATGCAAAAGTTACCCTCCGGTGGTGAGATGGTATCTGTAATGGCATCAGAATCTCAGGTAACAGAGGCCATAAAAAAATATACTTCCCAAGTAACAATAGCAGCAGTTAACGGACCAGAAAGCATAGTAATTTCTGGTGAGAGTGGAGCCATAACAAGTATTTGTGCTATCCTAGAATCAGAAGGAATTAAGACAAAACAACTACAAGTATCCCATGGCTTCCACTCCCCATTAATGGAAGCAATGTTAACAGAATTTGAAGCAGTGGCCAAACAGGTCACCTATAATCAACCAAAAATACCACTAATATCAAATGTCACCGGTACTGAAGTAGGTGCAGAAATAACCACTGCTGAATATTGGGTGGGTCATGTGCGTCAACCAGTAAGATTTGCTCAGAGTATGAAAACTCTAGAAAAGCAAGGATATGAAACATTCCTGGAAATTGGACCGAAACCAATATTGTTAGGCATGGGAAGGCAATGCGTAACAGAAGATGTGGGAGAATGGTTGCCATCATTGCGTCCAGGAGTGGATGAGTGGCAGCAAATGCTCTCAAGCTTAGGAAAATTGTATGTAAAAGGAGTAAAAATAGATTGGTCAGGGTTTGACTCTGATTATAGTCGTCAGAAAGTAGTATTGCCCACATATCGATTCCAACGAGAACGTTATTGGATAGAAACCAAAAAAGCCCAACTACTCAATTGGCGAAAAACCCAAAATCAACATCCCCTACTCGGTGAAAAACTCCACCTAGCAGGAATAGAAAATCAAGACCGTTTTCAATCGTACCTAGCAGAAAAATCTCCAAGTTATCTCAGTGACCACAGAGTATTTGAAAAAGCACTATTCCCAGCTACAGGGTATCTAGAAATAGCATACTCAGCAGCCAAAGAACTATTCAGTTCACCCCAAGTAACAGTAACAGACGTATTCATAGTCAGAGGTTTAATTCTACCAGAAACAGAAACCAAAAGAATACAAACAGTCCTCACCCGCCAAGAAAATAATAACTATAAATTTGAAATATTCAGCACATCAGAAGCCGAAGAACAACAGAAACCCCAATGGACATTGCACATCCAAGGGAAAATATCCACTGACTCAGCTCCAACTCCAGAAGCCAAAATCAACCTAGAAAAATACAAGAGTGAATGTAATCAAGTAATAGACATTAAAGAGCATTACAAATACTTTAGAAACAATGGAATTGACTATGGCAGCAGTTTCCAAGGAATCAAACAACTGTGGAAAGGTCAAGGAAAAGCCCTAGCCGAGGTCTGCTTAAGTGAAGAATTAACAACACAAGTAGTAGACTATCACATACATCCAGCTCTATTAGACCTCTGCTTACAAATTACAATTCATACCAAACCAACAAAACCAACAGACAAAACATACCTACCAATAGGAATAGAAAAATGGAAATTGTCTAAATCTCCAGGAACAAAAAGAGTTTGGGTGATAGCTGAAACCCCATCAGAAAGTAGCCTAATATCAAACACCAAACTGGTAGATGACGAAGGAACAATACTGGCCGAACTGCAAGGACTCAGGGGAAGAGAAACAACAGTATCAGAACTCTTAAGAAGTCTACAACCAGACATCAATAATTGGTATTATCAAATCAACTGGCAAACCCAACCCCTGGCCAGCCCAGCATCTAAACTTACCACCCAAAAATGGTTAATCTTAGCAGAAGATACTCAAGTGCAACTATTAAAAGCCCTAGAAAAAAAAGGTCATCAGTGCATTCAAGTATCACCAGGAAAAAAATATCAACAACTAGGACCACAAAAATATCAAATAAATCCTACCAGTAGCCAAGAATTTCAACAACTACTACAAGAAAATCAAGGAATAACAGGAATAGTACACCTATGGGGAATCAAAAAACTTGAAAACAAAGACAACCTAGAACTAGAAACAATTCTTGCACAAAGTTGTGGCTCAGTGCTGCATCTAGTACAAGGAATTATCAAAAGTCAACCCGCCCAAAATCCCCAACTGTGGCTAATAACTCAAGGAACCCAGAACGTACTCTCAAATACAGAAGTCATCAACCCAGAATACGGAAGTTTATGGTCACTAGGACAAGTTATCACCCTAGAACACCCAGAATTAAAGTGTAAACGCATCGACTATGACCCCAACATAGAACCGACTCAAATAGCCGAGTCCCTAGAAGCGGAACTATTATCACAAGAAGTAGAAGACCAAATAGCCATACGTCAAGGTCAACGTTACGTAGCCAGACTCGAACAAAAACAACAGGATGAGCAAGTCCAACCAGTGCAATTAAAACTGGCAGAATATGGAGTGATAGACAACCTTACATGGCAGCCAATGCAGCGTCGTACTCCAGAAGCTGACGAAATAGAAATCAAAGTAGCCACAGTAGGATTAAACTTCAGAGACGTACTCAACGCCCTAGGATTACTTAAAGACTACTACGCCCAAAACTTAGGAATTACAAGTGCAGAGCAACTCAGATTCGGATTTGAATGTGCCGGAACAATATCCGCGGTAGGAGAAGAAGTATCACAGTGGCAGGTAGGAGACAAAGTGATAGCCACAATGGCGTCGGATGGGTTCAGTAGTTTTGTGACAACAAAAGCCACAAATATAATCCCTCTACCGGAAAAAATGAGTTTCCCAGAAGCAGCGACCTTACCCCTAACCTTCTTGACTGCCTACTACGGGTTGCAGCACCTAGCTCTAATCCAACCAGGAGAGCGGGTATTAATTCATGCAGCAGCAGGAGGTGTAGGACAAGCCGCAGTGCAAATAGCTCAACTAGCAGGAGCGGAAATCTTAGCCACAGCAAGTCCGAGTAAATGGGAATTTCTCAAATCCCTAGGAATTAAGCATGTGATGAACTCCCGCACCCTAGATTTTAGCCAAGAAATCATGGAGATCACAGGAGGAGAAGGAGTAGATGTAGTCCTCAATAGTCTCAATGGAGAGTACATACCCAAGAACTTGGAAGTATTAGCTCCAGGAGGCAGATTTGTGGAAATCGGCAAAATCGGAATTTGGGAGACAGAGCAAGTCAAAGAAAAGCGACCAGATGTCAGTTACTATCCCTATGATTTAGGAGAAGTAGCCCAAGAACAACCAGGTTTAATGGGTCAATTATTAGAGGAATTAACCAAGGAATGGAACCAAGGAAGACTCAAAGCCTTACCTTATAAAACTTTCTCCAGTACAGAAATTACGGCAGCCTTCCGATATATGCAGCAAGCCAAACATATAGGGAAGGTAGTGGTGGAAATGTCAGAAGTGAGCGCAACTCAAAAGTCAATCCAACCAGAAGCCAGTTATTTGATTACAGGAGGTTTAGGAGCTTTAGGCTTAGTAGTAGCTCAATGGATGGTTAAGGAAGGAGCCAAACATATAGTATTAATGGGGCGTAGTGGTCCTGGTGAAACAGCACAAAAAAACATAGAGGAGTTAGAAGCGGCAGGAGCTAAGGTGAGTGTGTTGTTAGGGGATGTTTCTGTGCCAGAGGATGTGGAGGAAATTTTCCAGCAGATGGGAGAGTCATTACCCCCACTCAAAGGTGTAATTCATACGGCCGGGGTATTGGATGATGGGTTACTGCAAAACATGAGTTGGCAGCAGTTTACTAAGGTTATGGCTCCCAAGGTGCAGGGTACTTGGTATTTGCATCAGCAAACCCAGGAATTAGAATTAGATTTCTTTGTTTGTTTCTCGTCTATAGCTTCAATGTTAGGGAATTCAGGTCAAGGAAATTATGCAGCAGCTAATGGGTTTATGGACACGTTAGCTAGTTATCGTCGTGGTATGGGTTTACCAGGATTAAGTATTAATTGGGGAGCGTGGGCAAAAGGAGGAATGGCAGCGCGTTTAGGGACTCAGCATCAGAGTCGTATGGAAAGTAGTGGAATGAGAACAATTCAGCCAGAGGAAGGGATGGTGGCATTGGAAAACTTGTTATCAAGGTCTCAAAGCCAAGTAGGAGTGTTTCCGGTGAATTGGTCACAGTTTTGGACACAAGTACCTGGTGTGGAGAAAATGCCATTGTTGTCAGGGTTGCTTTCAACTAAACCATCACTGCCTCAAAAATCAGGGTTTTTAGAACAATTAAAATTAGTTTCCTTCATGGAAGGAGAAAAGATATTAATTTCTTATCTCCAAAATGAAGTAGCTCGAGTATTAGGTATTAAAAATCATCTAGATATACACAAACCTTTAATTGAAATGGGATTGGACTCTTTAATGTCAATCGAGCTAAGACATAAAATTAAAAATGAGCTAGGAGTGGATGTTCCAATGACAAAATTTATCGAAGGAATCACCATTGCTGCTCTCTCAAATCAACTAAATCAACAACTGAATCAAAGCGATAGCACAGATAATATTAAAGAAAATAACTGGATAGAGGTAGACCTATGAACTTAATTGAATTCTTACAAGACCTTTCCCTCAAAGGGGTAAAATTATGGACTGATGGAGGAAAGTTAAGAACTGGAGGTTCCCAAGAAGTACTGACAACTGATGTTATTGCCCAACTAAAGCAGTACAAATCAGAAATATTACGGTTACTAAAGGAAAATCCAGATATATGCCAAGTTTATCCCCTGTCTTATGGTCAAAAAGGTCTCTGGTTTTTGTGGCAGCTATCACCCCAGAGCCATAATTATAATCTGTCATTTGCGATTAGGATCTACTCCAAAGTAGATATAACTATTTGGCAACAAGTTTTTCAAGCTCTAAGGGAAAGGCATCCGTTGCTACGGAGTACATTCCCGAATTTGGGCGAACAACCAATCCAACAAATACATCAACATCAAGAGTTAGACTTCTTACAGATAGATGCTTCTAGTTGGAGTGAAGAGGAGTTAAATAAAAAGGTAGTTGCAGCTCACAGATATCCTTTTAACCTAGAAACAGAACAAGTGATGCGAGTTAGGTGGTTCACTTGCTCGGAAGCAAACCATATTATGTTACTGACAATACACCACATTGTTTTAGATGGTTGGTCATACAACTTAATTGCTCAAGAGCTGCCACAACTGTACGAATCTCAACTAAATGGGCTTGAGGTATCCCTACCACCACTACAGTATTCTTATCAAGATTATGTTAGTTGGCGACAGGAGTTAGTAGAAGGACCAGAAGGAGAACAACTATGGAGCTATTGGCAACAAAAATTGGGCGGAGAATTACCTGTATTGAATTTGCCCACAGATAGACCACGACCTCCTATACAGACTGATAATGGTGGCAGCTACTCCTTCAAGTTATCTCAAAAGCTGACTGAACAACTAAAGGAACTAGCTAAAACAGAGAGAGCAACTCTTTATATGACTCTGTTGGCTGCTTTTGAAGTGCTTCTGTATCGTTACACAGGTCAAGAGGATATCTTGGTAGGATCGCCTACATATGGTGGTAGGACTAAAGAGGAGTTTGCCTCTATTGTTGGTTACTTCGTTGACGCAGTAGTGATGAGGGCAGATTTGTCAGGGAGTCTCTCTTTTAGAGATTTTCTATCTCAAGTCCGCCAAACAGTCATGGAAGCGTTAGCTCATCAAGATTATCCCTTTGCTTTATTGGTAGAGAAGTTAAAGGTAGAACGTGACTCCAGTCGTTCCCCTCTTTTTCAGGCTTGCTTTCTACTGCAAAAATTCCTGGAATCTCAAGATCAAGCAAAGGTGTTTTTTAGCACGGAAAAAACCTTGATGAAATGGGCCGGACTTGAAGTAGAAGCATTTTTACTAGATCAATATGAAGGTCAATATGATTTATTACTGGAAATGTTTGAAGAGGACTCATCTATGGTTGGGTTCTTAAAATACAATGCTGACCTATTTGACGAGCAAACTATTGCTCGAATGGTTGGTCATTTCCAGAACTTATTAGAAGGGATAGTGAACGATCCGCAGCAGAGAGTAACAGCACTACCATTAATGACAGAGCCAGAGCTAGACCAAATACTGGTGGAGTGGAACAATACTAAAACAGATTATCCCAAAGATAAATGTATCCATCAGTTATTTGAGGAGCAGGTAGAAAACAACCCAGATGCAGTAGCAGTAGTATTTGAACAACAAAAGCTGACCTATTCCCAATTAAACAGCAAAGCCAATCAACTAGCCCATTACTTGCAAAAATTGGGAGTCAAACCAGAAACCCTAGTGGGAATATGTGTAGAGCGCTCAGTGGAGATGGTAGTAGGAATACTCGCCATACTCAAAGCCGGAGGAGCTTATGTGCCATTAGACCCGAACTATCCCCAAGAACGCCTAGAATATATGTTCGCTGACTCTCAAGTGTCAGTGTTACTAACTCAAGAACAATTATTAGCTCAACTCCCCCAACATCAAGCCCAAGTAGTTTTTCTAGATAGAGATTGGGAAAAAATAGCAACTGAAACAGCAGAAAAAGTAGAGAGTGAAGTCAGCCCCCAAAATTTAGCTTATGTAATTTATACGTCAGGTTCCACAGGTAAACCGAAAGGAGTCTTAGTAGAACACAAAGGACTGTGTAATCTGGCTACAGTTCAAGTTCAAGCATTTCAAGTCAACTCAAACAGCAGAGTCGTTCAGTTCGCATCATTAAGTTTTGATGCCTCCATCTCGGAAATAGTCATGGCTTTAGGTTCAGGAGCCAGTTTGTATCTGGGCAGCCGAAATACCTTAATGCCTGGAGTGGGTATGAGTCAGTGGTTGCACAACAACAAAATTACCCATATCACCATACCCCCCTCAGCTCTGGCAGTGATGCCCAAAGAGGAATTACCTGATTTAAAGACCATAGTGGTAGCAGGAGAAGCTTGCCCACCAGAGCTAATATCTCAGTGGTCTGTGGGGCGACAATTTGTGAACGCTTACGGACCAACAGAATCAACAGTATGTGCTACCATGGCCGAATGCTCGCCAGAGTCTTCTGTGCCATCCATAGGTAGGGCGATCGGCAATACTCAAATTTACATCCTAGACAGAAATTTACAACCAGTCCCCATCGGAGTACCTGGTGAAATTTATATCGGTGGTGTTGGTGTAGCTCGTGGCTATCTTAACCAACCTCAATTAACACAGGAAAAATTTATTTCCCATCCTTTGAGGAATTTAACCGAGGAGAGGCTTTACAAAACAGGAGATTCAGCTCGTTACTTACCGGATGGCAATATTGAGTTTCTTGGTCGTATAGATAATCAGGTGAAGATACGAGGTTTCCGAATTGAACCTGGAGAAATTGAATCAATGCTCACGAGGCATCCCCAAGTCCAACAAGCTGTAGTAATTGACAGGGAAGATACTCCAGGAAACAATCGGTTGGTAGCATATTTTGTTCCCGAACCAGAGTTTGAACAAAATGTCCAGGAGATGGAAGGCATAGAACTTTGGCCATCAGTAGCAGAATACTATGTTTATGATGAGTTATTGTACTATGCAATGACTAATGATCATCGTCGAAACCAAAGTTATCAAGTAGCAATTAATCAACTTGTTAAAGATCGAGTAGTAGTAGAAATTGGTACAGGTAAGGATGCTATTTTAGCAAGATTTTGTGCCAAAGCAGGAGCTAAGAAAATCTATGCCATTGAGAGAGACCAAGAAACCAGTCAGTTAGCTAAAGCTAGCGTGGATAAGCTGGGATTATCGGCACAAATTGAAATCATACATGGAGATGCGATGACGGTTAACCTACCAGAGTTAGCAGATGTATGTGTTTCGGAAATTGTGGGAGCTATTGGTGGATGTGAAGGAGCAGCGGTAATTATTAATAATACCAGAAGGTTTTTGAAGCCAGATGGTGCGATGATTCCCGAAAGAAGTGTAACTAAGATTGCAGCAGTAACTCTTCCAGAACCGTTACTTAATCAACCCAGGTTTACAAAGGTTTCTGGTTATTATACCCAGAAAATATTTGAACAGGTTGGGTATCCTTTTGATTTACGGGTTTGTATTAAAGGATTTCCTCAAGCAAATTTACTTTCCAATCGAGAAATATTTGAGGATTTAGATTTTAATAAATCTGTAGATACAGAGTTGACTCATAAAATTAAGTTAAGGATAGAAAAATCAGGCAGATTAGATGGTTTTCTGGTCTGGTTAAATTTGCATACTATTGAGGGTGAGTGTATAGATATTCTCGAACATGAACATTGTTGGTTACCAGTTTATTTTCCAGTGTTTGAGCCTGGTATTGATGTGAGTGAAGGAGATGTGATTGAAGCTGTTTGTAGCCGAAAGCTTTGTGAAAATAATCTGAATCCAGATTATGCTATCCAAGGACGTATTATCAGGCAACAAGGAGAAGATATTGATTTTGAACACATTTCTTATCACTGGAAACAACAGTTTAAGCAAACTCCTTTTTATCAAAGGTTATTTGCAGAAAATGAAACAGTTAGCACTTCTAACTTACAAATATTAGATACTCACATCAACAGTTGGCAAAACCTATTTAACCAACAAATTGAAGAAGACAAAAGTAAAGTAAAAGATCGATTATTCAATATCTCAGGTTGGAGTAGCAGTTATGACAACCAATCCTTACCAGAAGAGCAAATGCGAATTTGGGCAGGGGATATTGTAGCTCAAGTTTTAGCACATAAACCTAAAAAAGTATGTGAAATAGTTTTTGGAACCGGGTTGCTACTATTTGAAATTGCACCCCAAACCCAAGCCTATTATGGCGTTTGTCTATCTAGTATTTCACTAGAGTATATCCAACAACAAATACTCCAGAAACCAGGGAAATATGCTCATGTCAATCTAGCACAGAAAAGAGCAGATGATATCGGTGAGATATCAGCTCAAAACTTCGATGTGGTGATTCTCAACTCAGTAATTCAATATTTTCCGAATGTAGAGTATTTGTTACAAGCAATATCTGAAGCAATTCGGATAGTCAAACCAGGAGGAATAATTATCCTGGGAGATGTCAGGAATTTTTCGTTAATAAAAGCATTTCATAGTTCGGTGGAACTGTATCAAGCAACTCCATCACTGTCAGTAGAACAACTCCAGGCCAAGATAGATACAAAAATACAGCAGGAGAAGGAGTTGTTAGTGTCACCAGAGTTGTTTGTAGCTCTCAAAGAAAAACATCCAGAAATAACTCATGTACAAATACGTTTACAGAGGGGAAGAGAACACAATGAACTGAATAAGTATAGGTATAGCGTACTGTTGCATATAGAAGCTCAACCAGAAACAGTAATAACACCAACTGTAGAAAGTGGAGCTGCTCTAAGTATTCAAGAGATAGAAACTTATCTGCGAGAGCAAGAACCCGAATCTGTTTGCTTTAGTGGTTTAGTCAATAGCAGAGTAGCTAACGATGTAGAGTTGGTAGAGTTGCTATCACAGCCAGAATCAAAACAGAATGTGCAGCAGTTAAGAGGAAAGTTAGAGTCAAAGGAAACCAAGAGCATCGACCCAGAGAGGTTATATGAACTAAGTGCTTCTTGTGGGTATAGTTTAGAGTTGTGTTGGTCAGCAGAAGGTAGTCCGAAATTGATGGATGGGGTATTTGTGCGCAGTGAGTTAGCAAAAGAGGGAATCGTGTTAACACCCCTAACTCAAAAATCGGTGGTGGCAGGTAACTGGGAGAATTATGGGAATAATCCGTTGATCGGGGAGCAG
>NZ_JAAHHG010000420.1 GCF_010692555.1 Okeania sp. SIO3B5
TTTGAGCATGAAGAGCTGAAAACCATGTACTTTTTCAATACCTAAAAAGGCACTTACCTTTATCTGGCAATTATTTGATATTTAATCAGCAAGCCCTAACTAAGAACGATGGCCAAATACTCAACAAAATCATTCAAGTACTCAAGTTTATTGACTACTCCCCGCAGCTATTGCCGAGGGGATTCTAAGTTGATACTACGCAACAGGATAAATCCTTGTTGCTTCGTTTCTCATGATTCTGACCAAAGATATATTCTTTGGGGACAAGTCAAAGTGCCCCTACAGAGTCGGCTTAAGTCTAAACCTAGCTTTCTGCTTACTTTTATGATGATATTTGCAGCCCCATTACAGTCTGCACTCTTCACACCAATTATTACGTGCTTTATGCAAACCACGCTTTATTCTTTTTCCTGACGGCTTCCAATCATTGGGTTTTTCACCATAATTAGGTAGATAGTCACCATCTAAAAATGAAGCGACATTTGTATAACTGGCGTTGGTGTTTCTATAAATATTATTCCATACTCTTGACATAATTGAGCTATTCTTTTCGGTAAAATAAAATACATCGGATTAAAATCCGACTACTGGCCTTTCATCCATCGCTTAAAAGACGATGGCTTTCATGCTCCTGTGTTATTTAGGTAACTAGACTAATTATTTCTATTGGCAATTATAGAACTAATGCCATGTCTAATATAGACTTCGCTGGCCAAACAGTGATATATATACCTGTGGAAAAATATTAAAGCTTTTATTCGTGAATTGATTTTAGTCATATCCTTAAAGTTCTAACTATCAAGAATGGAGAAGTGGAGAAAATGTTACGCAAGCTTTTTGTGAAACTAGCGCTCCTTGGCATGGTCATCGCCTTGGTCAGCTCTAGCTTAAAATCATCAGCATTAAACCCAGAATTATTAGCTAGTACTAAAGACCAAAGTACAATAGTTATTGCTGATATTTCTAATAATCCTGCCAAAAAGATTAAACGCTACCAGCCCTTAGCAGACTACTTGGCCGAAAAGCTAGGCCAATTTGGAGTCGAAGTAGGGGATGTCGAAATAGCTTCTGACTTACAAGAAATGGCCAATTCACTCAAATCAGGAGAAATAGATATTTATTTTGATAGTCCCTACCCAGCCATGATTGTTAGCGATCTGTCTGATGCTCAACCAATTCTACGTCGCTGGAAAGGTGGTGTATCAGATTATTATGCTGTCATTTTTACCATGAAGGATCGTGGGATTCAATCCTTAGAGGATTTAAAAGGTAAGATGGTTGGTTTTGATGAAATTAGCTCTACTTCAGGCTATATGTTGCCCACTTCTTTGCTAATAGAAACTGCTTTAAATCCTCAAGAGAAAAGATCGGCTAGTTCGACAGTATCCCCTGATGAAGTAGGATTCGTTTTTACTGATGATGATGAAAATACTATCCAATGGGTAATTAGTGGAAAAGTTGCTGCTGGTGCAGTTGACATCGGTACTTTTATGGAAATTCCGGAAGTAAACCGAGAAGCCATGATAGTTTTAGCAGAAAGTGAAAAAGTAGCTCGTCATATAGTTTTAGTTAGACCTGAGATGAAAGCAGAAATGGTTGAGGCCATCAAAGCTATTTTGATTAAAATGGATCAAACGTCAGAGGGACGAGAAATATTAAAGAAGTTTGAAAAGACGGCCAAATTCGATGATTTTCCTCCAGAGTCAAGTATAGAAAGAATGCGAGAGTTGTATGAACTTGTTCAAAACAGGTGATTTAGATGGGCTTATTCAGGACTGGACAGGGGTCACTAGCCACCAAGTTAACACTAGCCATGACAGGTTTGGTTGTCATAGTAGTGGGCGGTGTCACTTGGCTATCTGTTCACCGTCAGCAACAAAATTTTCGTAGTGAATTGCAAAAACAAGCTGAAATCTTACTCAGTACTATATCAATAACAGTTCGAGACTCTCTCTACAGGCTAGATGCTGATTTTATGGAAGAAATCATGGAGCAGCTTGGAGAAGATCGAGTACTAGCGGCAGGCCGTATTTACGAAAAAGAAGGAAGAATAGTTGCTGATGCTTATGGTAAAGATGTTTTGGTTTACAATATTAGACCCGATCCTTTTGGCCAACGTCTCCTAGAGAGCGACGAAACAATTTTTGAGTGGGAATCTACTCAACTTCTTGCTGGTAAAGCGGTAGTTATTGGGCGGAAAAGACTGGGAGCTGTGAGTGTTGGTTTATCTACAACTCCCTTAAATCAAAAAATTGCTGATGTGCGTAATCAAGGTCTTATAGTAGCAGCTATGGCTGCTACTGCAGGAACTTTTCTGGCATTGTTAATTAGTCGCTCTATTACTGAACCTCTACAGGAAATGACTGTAGTTACTAAACGTTTTGCCTCTGGAGACCTAACTCAAAAGATGGAGATTTGTACCGGAGATGAATTAACTGTATTGGCAAAATCTTTTAATAGTATGGCCGATCAACTTAGAGAACTAATTCATAGCAAGGAGAAGCTAATTCGTAGTTTAAAACAAAGAGCAGAAGATTTACGTCAAAGCGAGGCTAAAAATAGAGCACTGCTTGATGCTATCCCAGATGTAATTTTCGGATTCAACAATAATGGGGTTTTTCTCTACTATAAACCTTCTAGAAAAAATGATTTACCCTGGTCTCGGGGTGAATTAATAGGTAAAAAAGTGTCTGAAATTTTGCCAGAAAATGCTGCAAAACAATATTTACAATATCTTGAGGAAGCACTTCAAACAGGAGATATTCAAATATTTGAATATGAGTGGTTTGTCCATGGGCAACGTCATCATTTTGAAGCAAGAATATTGGCAAGTGGTCAAAATGAAGTTTTGGCTATTGTTCGAGATATTACAGAAAGTAAGTTAGCTAATATAGAGTTGCAACAAGCAAAAGAAGCTGCAGAAGGTGCTAATAAAGCCAAAAGTATGTTTCTTGCTAGTATGAGTCATGAGCTAAGAACACCTCTTAACGCCATTATTGGCTATAGCGATCTACTGCGAGAAGAAGCTGAAGATTTAGGTTATGAAGAATTTGTTCCAGATCTGGATCAAATTAAAACCTCTGGTTTACATCTGCTAACAATTATTCAAGATATCCTAGATATTTCTAAGGTAGAATCAGGCGAGATGACTATATATGAAGAAGAATTTGATATCTTGACATTAATCAAAGAAGTCCAATGTATTGTACAACCACTGATTACGAAAAATGGTAATTCTTTTGAGATGCATTGTAGTAGCGAAATAGGGACTATGTTTGCTGACCGAACAAAAATTAAGCAAATCGTGATTAATCTATTGAGTAATGCTAGCAAGTTTACTCACGAAGGTATCATCACTTTAAAAGTAGTCCGGGAGGATAGCATAGAGCAGAATGGAAATGGTAGTAGAACATTGGAAATAGGGTCAGGTCATCTTTCAGATAATCAGGTATTAAATCAGATAATTTTTAGTGTAACTGATACTGGCATAGGTATGACTCCAGAGCAGATTGAAAAAGTGTTTCAGCCTTTTGTACAAGCTGATAACTCTACTACTCGTAAGTACGGTGGAACTGGTTTGGGGTTGTCTATCTGTCAAAAATTTTGTGAAATGATGGGTGGAAAAATTACGGTAGAAAGCTCTGTTGGTGTTGGCTCTACTTTTAGTATAAATATACCAACTGTTGTCACATTAAAAACTGACCATATTTTAAGTTCAGAATTATCTTGAAGAAGGAAGAAGGCAGAAGGCAGAAGGCAGAAGGGAAGAAAGCTTAAAAAGGAGAAGGTTTTTGATCACTAATTATCCGAACATGATATAAGTTATTGAAGAAGTAGTCAGTAGTCGAGGCGTTTTGCTCCGCAACATATAAAGCGGAGCTGTGCGCCAGCAAATGGCTATTCGCCTCCATAGCGGTACTTCGGCAAAAAATATGTTATATCAAATCCGGTTGAACAGTCGTCATTGCGACGATAGGAAGCAATCTTCTCAAACCCTGAGATTGCTTCCTTCCACGCAGTGACCGTCGCAATGGCTTAGCTATAGTAATTATCCTGATTCTATATTACAGCGCTTTTCGCTCTTGATGAACCACATCGTCATAACCAAAACCCAGTAGGGACGTTGCATGCAACGTCCCTACTGTGGTCTACTGAAATAAAAACCGCTGTATACTAAAGTATTTGTTACAGAGATACTTTTCCCACTATTGCCTGTTCCCTATTCCCTGTTTCCTGCTATAGCTAGGGCTTGCTGATTAAATCTAAAAGCATTGACGTATAAAGACAAGTGCCTTTTTTTGGTCGAAAAAAGTGCGCCTATTTAAGTCTAAAACGCTCAAAAAGTTAGTATTTTAGGCGCATAGTTGGGCAGAAAAATCTTGGGAAAATTCTTACTCCTACCTGCTCTAAATTCCCCGTTCCTCCTGTCTCCTGTCTCCAGTATAGCTGTCTCCTACCCTCACCCATAAGACTTTTTCAGCAAACCCTAGCTATTTTAGCCGCCCAAATGTGCAAATAAGTTGCCACCTCGCGCCAAGAAGCACCAGCGTTTCCTACTATTGGTTCAATATCTGCTCGGTCTAATTTTAATCCCACCTGTTTCACTTCTGGTAATGTAACTGCTTGAATGCGTTTTTCAGCCCAAGCAAGAATTGTCTCTAGGGTAAGGCGATGAAATCTAATCGTTCTAACTTTGAGTCGTACAAAACGCCCTACCCAAGACAAATCTTCATGGGTTCCAGCTACAATAGTCGCCCCTTGGTAAGAAGCTTGAGCTAGTGCAGCTAACAGTAAAGGTATGGGAATGCGGTCTGCTTCATCCCAATAGGTAATGGGTTCGACAGGAGGAATATGCCATCTTCCCCACCCAGGGGGATAATAAGTGTAAGAACCTCCAGTCTGTTTGCGCCAGTGGAGTAAATGAGAAGTTTTTCCGGCTCCTTTTTCTCCAATGAATTGAAAGAGAATCCGTTCTCTAGGTTGAGGAGGCTGGGAAAAACCTCGGTCTAGCCACAAATCTTCTGTAACACCAGGAATTTGTTCGGCAGTAAAAGGGTTACAACGTAATCCTAGTCTTTCGTAAGGGTTAATCCACACAATTTAAGCTCCTCTGGGAATCACTCGAAACTGTTTCACTTCTTTTTCTTTAAAATACAATTATGATCTTTCTGCAATGATGGAGGACTATTGTTGGGAATTTCAATTGATTTTTTAAATTCAATCTCTTGAGTATCTGGAAGTATCCTTTGGTTAATTAAAGGCTTTTCTAGAATAATTTGTCGAGCGGTTTCTTGATCGGTTCCAATATAATAAGTTGCTACTTCTGAACACCTTAACACTGCTTTCAAGCAAGTATTTTGATTCAAAGTAGCGCCCGAACGCAACGGACGGCGATAGTGAATTTTATAGCTACCCCCTAATTTTAAAGGATATTCAGAAAGAAGCAGTTCTCCAGAATTTTCAAATTTTCTTCTGTTATACAAACGTAAACACCAAACTGCTAGAGGTAAACAACTTAAGATGAATCCAACTCCACAGATAGCAAAAGCTATGTTGAGATTATTAGACAAATAATATATAAGCCAACCAAGAAAATAGAAAACAATTGCATAAGAAAAACAATTCATAATAAAGTAGCCAATTAGAAATAATTCCTGGTTATCCTCAACGATCATTTTGAATCCTTCTGGAGTATTCTCAGAGACTTTCAATTTACGGAGTGTGCGTGTAAGTGAATTCATTTGATTAATAATTTGTTGGTTATAGAGTCAATTTACAATGTCAATTTTGTCCAAAATTCCCAACCTTTTGTTGGTAGGCTGAGTTTTTCACTTTGCCTATTACTACATCAGATAGAATTACTGATTTTATGCAACTTAAATTCTGTGTTTCATAATGTAGTGTAAAAGTTGAGGATTCAGGTATTGACCCCTCCCTAATTGTTTGTAAGTATTTAACCAGACATGAAATTAAAGATTTTTGGGTTTTTAATACTACATATTTCTAATATTACAGCAGTTTTCATTTGGG
Organism: Okeania sp. SIO3B5; assembly: GCF_010692555.1. Classification (GTDB taxonomy): domain Bacteria; phylum Cyanobacteriota; class Cyanobacteriia; order Cyanobacteriales; family Microcoleaceae; genus Okeania. The sequence continues at coordinate 6,031 of NZ_JAAHHG010000420.1, forward strand.
TAAACCACTGTAAGGACCTTGCATGCAACGTCCCTACAAGGTTTTGATTGTGACGATGTGGTTTATAAATCAGCTCTCGGTCGCAATGGCGAAAATAGGTTCTACTGCGTAAGTCCTGATTAATTAGCCAAGGGTAAAAATGTTTTCTCTGATAAATTTCTCCCTGTTCCCTGTTCCCTATATCCCTAAATTTTTTATTCTGGATATTCAAAGAGACATAATACAATACGATTTCTCAAATCCTCTCAAATCAATAACTATTTTTGACTTCTGTGGAAGGATGTAACAACTTCTGGAATATTTTCTACTCTTTCCTGTTTAGCTGTCATTTTCAAGCTACAAGTTTTCTGATTCCAAATATAAGCTCCAATACCCACTGCTAAATTAGCAAAACAAGCAGCAGCAAAAATACCATTTACACCAAATAGCCAACTTCCTAAATATGCTAAAGGTACATACAAAAATAACATTCTTGTCATTGTCATCACTACCGAAGGCAAGGGTTTACCCAGAGCATTAAAAGTAGCACTAGAAATTAAAATCATCCCAGAAGCACCATAACTAATAGGTACTATCAATAAGTATTTCGCAGCAATTTCTATAACTTCTGGATTTTGGTCGAATATAGAAGCAATTAAACTTCCACCCACACTAAGAGCGATCGCTAACACAACTCCCCACAGCAGACAAAACTGAAATCCTAAGCGCAAACCTAAATATACGCGGTCGTACTTTTTTGCCCCCCAGTTTTGACCGACAAATGGACTGAAGCTGGCAGATAATGCCATTGGGACAATAACAGAAAATGACTCTACCTTAGAAGCAACACCAAAACCAGCTACTGCTGCGACACCATAACTAGCTATCAAGCTAGTAATGAAAGTAATCGAAATTGGTGTAATCATATTTGTGGCAGCAGCAGGTATACCAATATAAAGAATACTTTGCCAATTTCTGAGCAGGAGATTAAAACTTGGAAAACTCCAAGATATCATGCGTTCGCGGTAATGCAAAAAGAGTAAAGAGGCAATCAAAGTTGTTGCTCTTCCAATAACTGTTGCTAATGCTGCTCCTTGTAACCCCATGGCTGGAATTTTACCCACTCCGAAGATGAATATCGGGTCTAGCACAGCGTTGATCACACCTGCTACAATCATAATTAAGCTAGGAATAAATGTATTACCAGCAGCGCGAATAGCATTGTTACCCACCATTGGCACTACTATAAAAATTACTCCCAGATACCAAGTTTGCATATATTCTCGAATTAGAGGAAGAGTTTCTGCTTTTGCGCCTAAAGCTGTGAATACTGGATCGATAGTTGTTAAGCCTAAAATTATAAATATTCCGACTATCAGTAATGATAAAGTTAAGCTGTCAGTAGTGAGTCGTTTGACTTTGTGGCGATCGCCCAATGGACTTGTATCCCCTTCTCCAATAGCTCTAGCAATGACGGAAGCAGCACCTGTCCCCAAACCCATTGATATGCTACCTAATACCATTACTACTGGGAATGTGAAACTCATTGCCGCTAGTTCATTTGTTCCCAGTTGACCGACAAAGTAGGTATCAACTATATTGAATCCTATTACGGCAAATACTCCCCAAACCATAGGAAGTGTTAGCTTTATTAATAGTGGGCCTATTTTGCCTTCTGTTAGTTGTAGTTTCATCAGTATAAATTAGTCTATTTTACAAAACTTTACCATTTAAGTAACTTCATCTGAGAAATTGAAAAAATGCAGATATCATCTTCCATCGATCAACTCACTGAAAAAGCAAAACAGGTACTTAATGAAATTAACTATCTTACCTTAGCAACAGTAGATAAATCTGGACACCCTTGGAACTCACCTGTCTATTACGGCTTTGATGAAAATTACACATTTTATTGGTCATCATGGATAGAAAATCAGCACTCTCAAAATATTATTAATAATGGTCAGGTTTTTGCAGTTGTTTATGATTCAACCGCATTGAGTGGACAGGGATTTGGTGTTTATTTCAAAGGTATAGCTGAAGTTATTGAAGCAGAAAACACAATATTCAATAAAGCAATTGATACTATCTACACGAAAAATGGCAAACCAAAAAGAGACAAAAAATATTTTCTTAACTCAGGACAGCGACGTTTATTCCGGTTCATGCCAACAACTATTTGGGTTAATGTGAAAGAACCTTACGAGGATTATTTTCTTGACAAAAGAGTAGAAATTACTCAAGAAATCAAACAATAAAAAAAAGCCCATGTTGCGGGCTTATTGTAAATCTTAAAAAAAGGCATTAATATGAAACTTAACTAACTAGGGTTTGCTGAATAAGTATGAGTGGTAGGGGTAGAATCCAGCAATCCTGCAATCGGTGAAGTCAGGAGGAATGGGAATTATAGAAGAAGTAGTCAGAAGAATCGTCCCTTGATTTTCTACCCCTCGAAATGCCGAAAATCTTAGATTTTTGAACCATTACCACCTAAAAGCGGGTACTTTATTAGTACCTGAAAAGGGTAAAACCTTTACCTGTCAAGACTTTGATCTTTAATCAGCAAGCCCTAACTATGCCCATATCTATAATTTTTTTTCACCATTATGTCAGCAATTCTTAGTAGTGAAATTTACAGGAAATAATCACAATTTCTTCATCATAAACACTATAAACTAAGCGATGTTCTTGTGTAATGCGTCTTGACCATAATCCAGATAGATCGTATTTTAATGCTTCTGGTTTTCCTAACCCAGAGAACGGATCTCGTTGAATATCTTTAATGAGATTGACGATTTTAATATAAATTTTGGCGTTGGTAATTTGAGGTATGATATCAAATCCGGTTAAACAGCCATAGAATGGTTAAGTTAGGAGGAGTCAGGAGTCAGGAGTCAGGAGTCAGGAGGAGAAAGAATTACAAAGATGAGCA
>NZ_JAAHHG010000421.1 GCF_010692555.1 Okeania sp. SIO3B5
CCCATCTCCCCATCCCCCCATCCCCCCATCCCCCCATCTCCCCCTCCCCCCATCTCCCCATCCCCCCAGACTCTCTCTACCATTACTATGCACCACCACCAAAAATTATTCCCCTACTCCCCTACTCCCCTATGAGGAAAAGGAGAGACACCGGACGCGGCGTGTCGGTGACACCAATTTGATAAATGTTTGCTACAAATAGTTAGGGTACTTATTATAATTTCCGTTTGTCATGCTCCGCAAACAGAATGTGCGAATTTAGAATGCAGAATGGATAGATTTAATACCATTTTTGATATTGCAAATTACCTTTTTCGTCAAACATACTTTATCTGAAAGTCTTTTTATGGTGCTTATTATTCGTAACATTCTTTTTTCAAAATGGTATGACACCCTATCTCTGTGTCTCCCCGTCTCCCCCTCTGGTGTGTCCTCAAGAACCCGCTCCCCTACTCCTTAAAAAAGACTTATGAGCGCAAACCCTAACTACTCCCTACTCCCTACTCCCTACTCCCTGCCTTAGCAAAAAGACTTTCCATACGCAAACCTTAATTATTATTTCGGGTGATTTTCCATGAAAATAAAACCTATAAAGCAATTCAATAAAAATACAAATTTTTTGGGAAAAATACCTTTAAGGATCGTCCTAATTATTCCATTTTTCTTAGAGTTATTGATTGTATTCGGATTAACAGGATGGTTATCTTTTAGGAATGGACAGAGAGCTATTAATGACTTAGCTAGTAAGTTTCGCGGAGAAATTTCTGCCCACATCGATCACGAAATAGAGGACTATTTAAAAATTCCTCATCTGATTAATCAATTAAATGTGTATCCTATCAAAGAAAATAATCTGAGTATATTTCCAGTAAAAGGTCAAAATATTTTCTGGCAACAAATGAAATTACTTAAATCAGCTAAATGGATTTATTGTGGTACTCCCAAAGGTGAATTTTTAGGAGTAACAAGACTAGGAGAAAATAATAAATTACGATTAGTTATTAATAATGAATCGACGGATTTTTTCCGCCATGAATATGCTCTAGACAGCGCAGGTAATACTACAAATTTAGTTAGAAAAAGTTCTAGAAAATATGATTCTCGGAATCGTCCCTGGTATCAGGCGGCTGTTAAAGCAGGTAAAGCTACATGGAGTGAAATTTACCTAGACTTTAGCACCGAAGTCTCTATCATTACTGCTGTTTTACCAATATACGATGGGGAAAATAATCTTAAAGCAGTATGTGGTGTTGATGTTTACCTGTCTCAACAATTAAGTCAATTCCTGAAAAACATAGAAATTGGTAAAATTGGAGGAGCTTTTATTCTAGATACAGAAGGTGTATTAATAGCAAGTTCCATGGAAACAGAAGCATCGCAAAAAACAGATGAACTGGGAATACAAAAAGCAGTAGATAGTAATAGTAATTTAATCAAGTCAACAGCACAATATTTGACAGAACAATACACAGATTTGAGTCAAATTGACACTAAGAAAGAACTTGAATTTATGCTCAATGGCGAGCGAATATTTATGCAAGTTTCACCATATTATGATAATTATGGTCTTAATTGGTTCACAGTAGTAGTCATCCCACAAAAACAGTTTATGGGGCAAATAAACGCCAATACTCGCTCCACTATTCAACTATGTTTTTTAGCATTGGGAATAGCTGTAGGTTTGGGACTATTAATAGTGCGTTGGATAACTAAACCAATCAATAAATTATCAACAGCAGCTAGTGAAATTTCTCATGGAAAATTAGGTCAAAATGTGCCAATTAAAGGAGTAAAAGAGTTAGTTATGTTAGCTAAATCTTTTAATCAAATGACAGAACAATTAGAAGAATCATTTAATCATCTAGAAACAAAAAATCAGGAGTTGCAACACCTAGATCAACTCAAAGATGAATTTTTAGCAAATACATCTCACGAACTCCGTACACCTTTAAATGGAATGATTGGTATAGCAGAATCTATGATTGATGGTGCTACTGGATCTATGTCAGAACTGCAAAAGAACAATCTATTAATGGTTGTTGGAAGTGGATATCGTCTTGCCAATTTAGTCAATGATATTCTGGATTTTTCCAAACTACGGCATCATGATATTCAACTGCAATTAGGTTCAGTAGGAATGCGAGAGGTTACGGAAGTAGTTCTCGCTTTTTGTCGTATTTTGGTGCGAGGCAAAGATTTGCAACTTATTAATGCTATTCCCCAAAATTTTCCTCCTGCGACAGCAGATGAAAATCGCGTTCAGCAAATTTTGCATAATTTGGTGGAAAATGCAATCAAATTTACAGAGTGCGGTATTATCAGAGTCTCAGCAGAATTAATTGATGTTGATAACCACCAAAAAATAGCAGTCACTGTCTCTGACAATGGTATTGGTATTCCTGAAGATAAACAAGAGGCAATTTTTCAGTCCTTTGAACAAGGAGACGGATCTACAGAACGTCAATATGGTGGTACAGGTTTAGGTTTAGCAATTACTAAAAAATTAGTTGAATTACACGGTGGTACTATTTCAGTAAAATCAACTCCTGGTATTGGATCGGAGTTTACTTTTACTCTAGATATTTCTGAAAAATCAACAGAAAGTAGTGAAATTGAATCCTCTCTCAAAAAGCAAATGTCTTTTTTGAGTGCTTCTCATTTAACAGCATCTGTTTCAGATGAAACCTATTCAGAATCAGAAATAAATCAAGCTCAAACATCTGACGTTATTCCACTAAATAACCAACAAAAAGAAGGTGAATTCCAAATTCTCATTGTTGATGATGAACCTGTGAATTTAATGGTATTAACTAATCAACTTTCTTTGCATAATTATGAAGTTATTCAAGCTAATAGTGGCCAGAAAGCTTTAAATATTCTTGATGAAGGTTTTCTACCAGATTTAATTTTACTAGATATAATGATGCCTGGTATGACTGGTTATGAAGTTATACAAAAAATTCGGGAAATATGGCCGCTTCATCAACTACCAATAATGATATTAACTGCTAAAAATAGAGTCTCAGATTTAGTAGTCGGATTAGAAGTAGGTGCTAATGATTATTTATCTAAACCATTCCACAAAGAAGAATTACTAGCTCGAATTAAGACACATATTAATATTAAAAAACTCCGCACAGAAAAAGCATATATTCGCAAAACTTTTGGTCGTTATGTGACAGATGAAATAGTTTCAAATCTCTTAGAAACACCAGAAGGTTTAAAACTAGGAGGTGAACGAAAAAAAATTACGATTCTCACTTCCGATATCCGGGGTTTTACCAGCACTTCTGAACGATTAGCACCAGAAGAAGTTGTGACTATTATTAACTTTTATCTTTCTTCTATGGCAGATATTATTACCTCTTTTCATGGTACTATTGATGAGTTTATGGGTGATGGAATTTTAGTTTTATTTGGTGCCCCAACAACTAGAGAAAACGATCCAGAAAGAGCAGTTGCTTGTGCTTTAGCTATGCAGTTGGCAATGGAATCTGTTAATCAACAAATAGAAGCTTGGGGTTTAGCTCCTTTAGAAATGGGAATTGGTATTAATACTGGGGAGGTTGTAGTTGGAAATATTGGTTCTGAGAAACGCACAAAATATGGTGTAGTTGGAAATCAAGTTAATTTGACTTATCGGATTGAATCTTATTCTACTGGTGGTGAAATTCTCATTTCTGAAACTACACTTCAAGAGGTAGGAGAACCACTTTTGAGAATTGGTAGGCGAAAATTAGTGCAACCAAAAGGAGTCAAACAACCTATTAATATTTATAATATTACTGGGATTGGTGGAGAGTATAACTTATTTTTAAAAGAAGAGGAACAAATATTTTTAGACCTCACTGAAGAAATACCTACCCAATATACAATTTTGGAAGGTAAGCACGTTGCAGAAAATTTATTTTTAGGTAGTTTAGTTAAACTTTCTGCTAAAGGAGCATTGGTAAAATCTGCTTCACAAGAAACAAATTCTATACCTTCTGTATTTACTAATATTAAACTCAATTTATTCCCTTCCACTTCCGGAGTATTGACAGAAGATATTTATGCTAAAGTTTTGGATAAACCTGTAGAAAATAGCTGTTTTTACATCCAATTTACTACTAAACCACCAGAAGTAAAAACTTTACTAGATGCTCAATATCGTTGCCTGAGTTCTTCATCAACTTCTTGATAATATAAAATCAGGATAATTAGGGCTTGCTGATTAAATATTGGTGGTGGTGCATAGTAATGGTAGAGAGAGTGTGGGGGGATGGGGAGATGGGGGGATGGGGAGATGGGGAGATTGGGAGATGGGGAGATTGAGAGATTGGGAGATGGGGAGATGGGGAGATGGGGAGATTGGGGGATTGGGAGTGTGGGAGAAATTAAAAAATATATATCTTCTACCATTACCATGCAGGACTACCTAAATATTAAAGCATTGACTGATATTGGTTTTAGTCTTTTTAGGTCTTGAAAAAGTGTAAGGTTTTTGGCTATTGTAGCCTCAAAATGCTAATACTTTTTCCCTGACGATGCAGAAAATTTGGCCGTAGCAGATAGTCTAAACTGTTCCCTGTTCCCAGTTAAGTGTTCCCTGTTCCCTATCATCACAATCAGACTTTTTCAGCAAACCCTAATTAAAGACTAAAAATTCATCCTCTGGGTATCCTTAACAGGGCAAACGCATCTTATTTTGAAGTTCTGACAGGGCAAGGGTGTCAGGCTTATAAACATTTATACTCATTGCCTCTCTAAAGCTTAACAGTAGAAACTTCCAGAATTTAGATGCGTTTTCCCTGGTATCCTTAATTGTAATTAGGGCTTGCTGATTAAATATCAAAGCATTTACTGATATTGGTATTGGCCTTTTTAGGTCTTGAAAAAGTACCTTGTTTTTAGCTCCAATCGCTCAAAAAGTTAGCATTTTGGGCATTTCTAGGAGAAGAAAATCAAGGGAAGATTCTTCTGATATCATGTCCGGTAGCACCGTTTGTGTATAAAATTAAGGTAAAAATGGGAGAAAACCTTCTGCCTCCTGCCTCCTGCCTCCTGCCTTCGGACAACCATTGTCTAATTATTCAACCGGACATGATATGACTACCTCTTCTATAATTCCCATTCCTCCTGAATTGCAGGATTGCTGAATTCTGGATTCTCTCCTGACAAAAAGACTTTTGAGCGCAAACCCTAATTAGGGCTTGCTGATTAAATATCAAAGCATTTATATCATGTCCGGTAGCATCGGAGCGTGTATAAAATTAAGGTGAAAAAAGGAGAAAACCTTCTGCCTCCTGCCTCCAGCTCCCGCTGCCTTCCTTCCACCAAAGTCTAATTATTCAACCGGACATGATATTACTGATATTGGTATTGGCCTTTTTAGGGTAGAAAAAAGTGCGCCTGTTTTAGTCTAAAACGCTTAAAAAGTTAGTATTTTAGGCGCATAGTTGGGCAGGAAAATCTTGGGAAAATTCTTACCGAATTATTAATTATTACAGGACTTACGCAAAGACACTATATATAGTGTATGGTAAACTGAGCGATAGCTATAATTTTTAAGCGATCGCCAGAGCAACAAAATTATTATAACTTATACCAAGACACTATATATAGTGTATGGCAAACCCAGCGATAGCTATAATTTTTAGAGAGCGATACGGCTAACGCCACGCTCCGCGAACGCCGAGCATTTCTCTAGTGATAAAAACTTAAATAGCCGTCATTTTAATTGCAGGATATTTGAGTTCAGATACTAGATATTTAGATAATAATTGATGTTTGAGTTGATAAATAGTTTTTCCCGTATGGGTAAGCTAGTTTTTTTAAATTATTCCAAACTAACATAGCACAGGCAATATGATTTTTTGGAATTTTTGCGCCTACGACATTGACAAAACTCTATTCCTGTTAATTGCTTAATTCTGGTGTTAAATTCTTCGATTTTCCATCAAGGAAAGCGACTCGAATTCTACATCATCTGTCGAAGATTGACTTAAGTCATTAGTGACAATGTATTCTGTTCTAGACCGCAGAAATAGTAGCCCAGAATAGTTTGACTGTCTTGAGTGTGTCTTACATTCTGAGGAGACCTCAGAATTACGCACTCGCTTTTTTATCTCAAAGAAATTCCTTTAATTTTTATTATTTTACCTGATGTTCTTTCTGATTCATTCCAGCTTAATTTAGCAATACTTTTATATTTTTCTGCACCACCAGTATCATCTACGCTCGCGATTAATTTTTAAGGGGCAATAATAAATTTTTCCTAAGTTATCTATCAGTCCCATTAATCTCTGTGTTGCATACCAACTATCCATTAGTACAGTTTTAAATGGTAATTTCTTTTTATTTACCACGTTTAAGATCATTTCTTCAACATGATCTAACTCACGTTTTTTTGTCACTTTCTGGAGCATAAATACGGTAATCTATTATCCGCGCATTGTTCGTTTTGGGGATTAAAATAGATACAATTAACTATTTCTATACCCTGAATTACTTGATGAACCGATACCACTATATTGTTTTCGCACAAGTGCCTCTTTTCCTTCGGAATGCTTCCCTACGGGATGCTACGCAAACGCAAACAGAGGAGCTTCGCTATCAATTTTATTAGCATATTTTTTCTTAATTACTGTATCATCAAAAATCAGGTATCCTTCCGTATTTTGGACAATTTCCTTTTTGACATTTTCCCATAAGTCTTGTGAGTTTAGAGATTCTGTTTTTAAATAACGATTAATCGTATCATGGCTAATGTTTTCTAGGTGATTTGCTAAGTTTGTGATGGTATAATTTGTATGAGAATTTAGTAAATATTGGTATGGGATCAATATAGTTAAAATTCCTGACAGTTAGCTCAAATTAACAGTAATATTATTCTACAATAATCAGGGTATTTGAGCCAAACTTATTTACAATTAGCCAGATATCATAGAGCTAAAATTAATTATACTAGATTATATTTAATATTAGTTATAATAATGTTTTTGTGCAGGCGATCGCTATAAATTTTTCAGAGTTCGCTCTATTCAGTATACGTTGATATATAGTGTCTTGGTATAAGTTATAATAATTTTGTTGCTCTGGTGATCGCTTAAAAATCATAGCTATCACTCAGTTTGCCATACACTATATATAGTGTCTTTGCGTAAGTCCTGTATTAATTATTAATTAAATAATTCTGGTTTAAAGCCTCCTCTTTTAAGGGAAAAAAGCGGTCGAGGGATGGCGAGGTCTCCTCGCCATATCCAATCGACCAAGAGAAAAGAAATAATATCTCCTGATGTTCAATCAAGAACGGTTTTAACCAGAGGTAATTATCAATTATCCATTATCCATTATCAATTAATGAATTCTACCCCCTTGTTCATTCCGATTTCTCCAGTATAGCTGTCTCCTCCCCCTACTAAAAGACTTTTTCAGCAAACCCTAATTATTAAGTAGGTAAGCGTTAAAATTTATTGTTAGATGAAGGCAGAAGGCAGAGGGCAGAAGGCAGAAGAAAAGAGGTTTTAGAGCTACTTTACTTTTTGTTACCGAATTATTAATTATTAATTATTAATAATTAAACAATTCTGGTTTAAAGCCTCCCCTTTTAAGGGGAAAAAAAGTGCTAGGATATTTCCTTATTTTCAATCAAGAACGGTTTTAACCAGAGGTAATTATCAATTATCAATTATCCATTATCAATTAATGAAATACTTAGTTTTTTTTGTACCAACTTACTTATATTCTGGATAACATTATATTTATAGAGCCCATTTGGTATCTTTTGAGGAAAAGGTATATAGTTAGGACTTACGCAGATACGCTATATATAGCGCTCAAAACTGTTGTCCAATAGTACTTGCACTCTATAAATAGTGCCTTTGCGTAAGTCCTGATAGTAATATCATGTCCGGTTGAATACTTACACTTTGGAGGAGGTAAGGCAGCTATGCTGCTATGCTGGAGGCAAAAGGAAAGAAAAGGTTAGAAGGGAAAAGGTTTTTTTATCACGCTATTATCCGGACATGATTAGGACTTACGCAGATACGCTATATATAGTACTTGTAACTATTGTCCAATAGTTACTGGACTCTATACATAGTGTCTTTGCGTAAGTCCTGATGATATAAGTAGGGCTTGCTGATTAAATATCAAACTCTTTACAGATAAATGTTTTAGCCTTTTTAGGTACTAATAAAATGCTAGCTTTTAGGTGGTAATGGTTCAAAAATCTAGGATTTTCAGCAAGATAGGGGAAGAAAACCAAGGGAAGATTTTTCTGGCTACCTCTTCTATAATTCTCATTCCTCCTGTTTGCGGAGCATTCCGTAGGAAATTCACCGATTCTGAATTCTGAATTCTGACTCCTACCCCTACCAAAAGACTTTCCATAAGCAAACCCTAAGTAGCGATCGCCAATTATCATCAGGAAAAGAACTCTAGAAAATGCCACAGTAAAGGTCAATCTTTGTTTTGTCAATTTAATGCTTAATAGATTGGCGTTGGCGGAGTCTAGCGACAGATATATCACCTAAGTTTTTGAGATACCAAATGGTTTCTATATGATGAATTAAACCAATTTTATAAATTTTTGCTACAAATAGTTAGGCTATTTCTTAGGAGTCAACCCACCCCTAACCCCTCCCAGGAGGGGAAGTCAGGAGTCAGGAGTCAGAATGAATAGTTTCAATAGCAGTTTTGAGCTAATAAATTCTATTTTTTGTCAAAGGGAGACCTCCTGCATTTGTCTTTTTCTCACGCTTATTATTCGTAACATTCTTTTTTCAAAATGGTATTAAACCATCTAATATCAAATCCGGTAGCATCGGTGTAATTAGATAGTTAATCTAGGAGTCAGAACTCAGAACTCAGGAGTCAGGAGAAAAGAGAATTTAGAAAGATTTGCTCTTTAGGTGAAGATGAAAATTTTTTTATACCGAACCCGA
>NZ_JAAHHG010000422.1 GCF_010692555.1 Okeania sp. SIO3B5
TAGAAATAGTCATTTTTTTTAATTTAAAAGTATCAGGACTTACGCATTGACAATAGATATAGTGTTTCGCTCAGTTACGCTACCTTACACTAGGCAGAGAGAGGTACTTATAACTGATAACTGATAACTGATAACTGAAATGGCGTTCTTGTGAAATTTCCTGTCTCACTTCTCGTACTAAATTCACTATATCCTCTCTTGATTTATATCCTGCCTCTGCTAAATCTTTAGCAAATTCTGACTGTAGCCTTTCTATAGGCATTAAAGAATATCGAGCAGATTTATTTTTCCTAAGTTCAACTATCATTTTTTCAATTAAACTAATTTGTTCAGAAACAGGAAGTTGTTTCGCTAAATTAAACACTTGTTCTAGCATCATAATATTACCTCAGTATGGGTTCTATAGCAGAAAAAAGCGATCGCTCCTTTTTCTCAGACTTTTTATCAAGAGCGATCGGCAAAGATTAAATACAGTTTTTTCCTGGAGCGAAAGGTAAACATTCAGTCAATATAATTTTATCCCTAGAAATTTTCCCAACTAAATAACCGAATTAATTCTTACTATTAAATCTTGCCAATAATTCCTCCCGCGATAACTTTAAAAGTAAAGGAGTAAATTCCTCTGAAGATAATGACGACATTGGTTGAATAATTTCTCTAAGTTCGTCATCTAAAGAATTAAACCTAAATTTCAACACACTTTCGATAATCTCCATTCGGACAGCTTGTGTTTTGCCTAGTTGTCTTCCTTGCTCTATTCCTGACAGATAAGCAGTTTCTAATTGTTGTAAAAAACGTGGTGATAAGCGTTGTAATAAACGTGGCTGTTGTAATAAATATGGTGGTAACTGCATAATTAACTCCCTATTTTATACTTCTAATTCTGAAATTTATTCTAAGTTACTAAGCAAAAATGATAATAATAACAAAACATTTAACCGAATTAATTCTCACTCTTAAATCTTGCCAATAATTCCTCCCGTGATAATTGTAATAGTAAAGGAGTAAATTCCTCTGGAGATAATGGCAGCATTGGTTGAATAATTTCTCTGAGTTGGTAATCTAAATAATTAAACCTATACTTTCAACACATTTTCGATAACTATTCGGCTACCTTGCTGAGTAGCAGTTTCTAATTGTTCTAATAATAGTGGTGATAAGCACATAATTAACTCCCTATCTTGTACTACTAATTCTGAACTTTCTTCTAAGTTACTACACAAGAATGATAATAATAAAAAAACATCTAACCGAATTAATTCTTACTGTTAAATCTTGCTAATAATTCCTCCCGTGATAATTGTAATAGTAAAGGAGTAAATTCCTCTGAAGATAATGACAACATTGGTTGAATAATTTCTCTGAGTTCGTCATCTAAAGAATTAAACCTAAATTTCAACAAATTTTCGATAACTGCGGTACGCTCCATTCGACTACCTTTCTGAGTAGCAGCTTCTAATTGTTCTAATAATAGTGGTGATAAACGCATAATTAACTCCCTATCTTGTACTTCTAATTCAGAACTTACTTCTAAGTTACTACGCAAAGATGATAATGACAACAAAGCATTTACCCGAAATTGATTATCTGGTGGCAATGCTTCTAATTCGTCAATTGCCTCTTGTTGTACTCTACCTCTACCCAAAATTCTTAACCATAGAGTGTCTAATGTCTTTGGTAATTGATGAATTACTACTAATCCTGTTCTAAAATATTCCGGTAATAAATAAACTCCTGAACCCCAATTTTCATCATCACTTTTAGCACCAAAACCCTCTAATATTGTCTTTGATGCTGTAGGTGTTAATATCCATAATTTCGGATAATTATTTTCATTCAGGCGGGTATTTTCCCGATTTGCTCGACGGATAAAATCTGTATTTACCTCTAATAATTTAAGTAAACAACTCCGAATTTCATCAATTGTTACAGGATTTATAAAGGGTTCAAATAAACAAATTGTTGTAGCTAATTTTCCTAATAATCCTAATGCTTCTGGAGAAACTTTTGGTTGAGTTGATGGTGCAAAAAAGACATCTTTTCACGGAAGTCAAAAGTTAAAAGTCAAAAGTCAAAAGTAAGAATTAAAGGAAGTCAAAAGTTACAGCAACGGAATTCAAAAGTTAAAAGTCAAAAGTCAAAAGTAAGTCAACGGAATTCAAAAGTTAAAAGTCAAAAGCAAGTCAACGGAATTCAAAAGTCAAAAGTAAAAAGCGAGTGCGTAATTCTGAGGTCCCCTCAGAATGTAAGACGCACTCAAGACAGTCAAAAGTAAGAATTAAAGAAAGTCAAAAGTTACAGCAACGGAATTCAAAAGTTAAAAGTCAAAAGTCAAAAGTAAGTCAACGGAATTCAAAAGTTAAAAGTCAAAAGCAAGTCAACGGAATTCAAAAGTCAAAAGTAAAAAGCGAGTGCGTAATTCTGAGGTCCCCTCAGAATGTAAGACGCACTCAAGACAGTCAAAAGTAAGAATTAAAGAAAGTCAAAAGTTACAGCAGGTGAAGTACAGAATAATTAATAATTAATAATTAATAATTAATAATTAATAATGTAACTATTCAGGTGTTGGAGTTGACAAATAATCATGTCTATGTATTTATCACTTTCCAGAAACCTTTTAGTCTTATTTATAGACTATTTAGTATTCTTAGATACAGTTTTCAGTTTTGAAACACTGAGTATGCACAAAATCAAGAATAATGCAACCCCAAGACCTGAATGCTTACTTAATAATTAAATAATTCTGGTTTAAAGCCGACCCTTTTAAGGGGAAAAAAAGCGGTCGAGGGATGGCGAGGTCTCCTCGCCATATCCAATCAACCAAGAGAAGAAATAATATTTCCTGATATTCAATCCTCTCGGTTTTAACCAGAGGTAATTATCAATTATCCATTATCAATTAATGAACCATGAGATACGAAAAACTAGGATTTGAGATTGCTTCCCTATGGGTTACAATGACGAAAATACTAGGACTAAACTCCAACTACGAACCTAATAATAACTGTTCTACAGAAGTAGTCTATCTATTTGAAAACCTCTATAAAACTCATACAAAACCAGATTTTTCCTTCTCTCCTAGATAACTAAACACCTTCTTTATTCTTCCTTCTTCCCTCTTCCTTCTTCCTTCTTCCTTCTTACTAAAAATCTTGGCAATTTGCCTGTACAATTTTTCGGACTTCTCCAGGTTCTAATTTTATTAATTTCTTAGTTGCTTGAATTTGAGTAGGCTGATTTTCTAAATGTTGACGCTCAATTAATTCCCATTCTTCTGCTGTTTTCGTATAGCGTCTAGATGTAGCTCTATCCATATTCATAGATGTCGCAACTTCATTTAGAGAAGCCCATCCTGGTTGATTTCGCATTCTATGTAAATAGCGAGTCATTATATCAATATCAATTTTCATTGTCTATTTTCCTAATTATTTTTCACTATAGTAATATGATTTGAGTTGTGAGATATTGGAAACTTTTAGGGAACAGGGAACAGGGAACAGGGAACAGAGAAGAAGAAAAAACGTACCATATTAATATAATAATTGCTATATTCTATACTTTTAAGGAACACTTCAATTCTCACAACTGATTCCTGATTGCTATATATATAATTTGGTTAAAAAAGAGTATTACAAAGAGTTGAGGAAAGAAAGAAGTAAGAAAAAAAGCAATAATAATGATTAATTTTATTGCTCAATTAGATAAATAAGTTTTGACAAAAGCAACCATCGTCAAAATTGTCTATTCTTGATAGAAAATATCCCTCGCCCTTGGTTAATATAAGTAAGATCATAATTGAAATAATTAATTATAAAAAAGTCTTTGTTTGTAGACACGTTTAAGGGAACTACACGCCTAAATAAAATTTCAAGACTAACATTACAATTGATAACCACAACTAGAACAAAAGCGATCGCTTGTTTGTACAGCAGTACCACATTGGGGGCAAAAACGCTTCCCAGAAGTTGCAGAGGAACTCGACCCCATTTCCATCGATATATTACCCATCCGCATCTGCATTGGGTTCATCTTCATTTTCATATCGCCCATTTTCATCGGTTCCATCGGTTTCATCGGTTCCATTGGTTTCATCGGTTTCATCGGTGGCATACTTGTGCTGGGTGTCGCCTCTACTTGTTCATAGGTGTCCCACTTATGGCACTTATTCCACCTGCCTGCAACTGAACAAAAGATTGTCCCTGTTCCGAGTCTATACGCAAAATTACTCCAGTAGCAGTCTTAAACAAAGTGGGTACTACAGTCCATTTACCAATTTGAAATCCTGTACTTGCCTGTTGTTGTTGACCTGGAGTACTACTAGAAAGAGTTACCACAGTTTGCATTCCCTGATTTTCAATATAAACTTGCTGGCCATTACTAAGATTGCATTTGTAAGCCATAATTTTTAGTCGATCATTAGTTAATTGTATCTATTATAACAATTTTACTGATAATAATTGTTACTCTTTTATGTAAATTTTACACTTATTTAATATAATAATTAAAGTTTAATCATCCTACTAAGGGTTTGCAGCAAGTTGATGTTATTTACAGACAAATGGATGATAATTTTATCGATCCTTTAGCTTTTAATCCTGAATCTTTATTAGGAATTCCAGGGTTAATGGAAGTTGATCGTAATGGTCGTGTTGCCCTTGCTAATGCTTTGGGAACTGGTGTAGCGGATGATAAAGTTATTTATGCTTATTTACCGGAAATGATTCGTTATTATCTTGATGAGGAGAAAATTTTACCTAATAGACATCTCCAAAAATAAAAAATAAAATCAATTATCGTACATAAATTATCAATTATTTCCCCCTGTTCACTTTTCCCTGTTCCCTGTTCCCTCTTTTCTGGAGATGTCTAATGTTCCTACCTATTTATGTGGGGAAAAAAACAGTTATATCATGTCCGGTAGCATCGTTTGTGTATAAAATTAAGGTGACAATAAGAGAAAACCTTCTGCCTCCTGCCTCCTGCCTTCTGCCTTCGGACCACCAAAGTCTAATTATTAAACCGGACATGATATTAGACCATGTGTTAGTAAATCTGGATAAACTTGTGGTTAAATCTGCCAATGAAGCTGGTGATTATGGGATGTTATTAGGAACTCAATCAACTGTCAAGCAAAGAGCAGAGTTTGCAGAAAAAATTAAAGCTAATCCCCGGAACTATATTGCTCAACCAACTCTATCTTTATCTAGAGTTCCAACTATAATAGATGATAAATTTGAGGGTTGTCATGTTGATTTACCGAATAATTAATAATTAATAATTAATAATTAATAATTAAATAATTCGCGCCTTGAAGCCTCCCCTTTTAAGGGGAAAAAAGTGGTCTCCGGATGGCGTTTTGCTCCGCAACATATAAAGCGGATCGGCTCTGTCAAGAGCGGGTCCCCTCGCCATATCCAATCAACCAAGAGAAGAAAAAATATTTCCTTATATTCAATTCCGTAACGGTTTTAACCAGAGGTAATTATCCATTATCCATTATCCATTATCCATTAATGAAGACCTTATATTTTATATGGTAAAGAAATTTATGTTCATCCTGGTGGTTTGACTAGAGTGGCAATGAAAAAAAGGTTCTTTAGTAGTTAATTCTTCCCAAGGTGGAGGTAGTAAAGATACTTGGGTTTTATCAGAATAAATGTATCATCTAAGTAGGTAGGCGTTAAAATTTATAGTTAGATGAAGGCAGAAGGGAAGAGCTTTAAGAGCTACTTTACTTTTTGTTACATACTTAGTTTTTTTCGTGCCTACCTACTTAATTTAGAGGAACTTTTAACAGAAAATTTGACTTGTAAAAAATGTCTAAACTCAGGAAAATTAAGATAGCAACTCAAAGGTTTATTTCTGGGTTTTGATTAATTAATTTTACCTTCTTCCTTCTTCTGTGTTCCTAATTAATTATTTAATTCATCGTTCCTTCTGCCTTCTGCCTTCTGCCTTCTGTCTTTTTATCAATATATTTGAGCTGTAAGGCAGAAAATTTGATTAACCAACAATCAAGAGTCAATGTATAGACACAAAACGTAATATTATTGTTATAGTAGTATCAACTTTATCGCAAATTCAAAACTCAGCTCAAGATAAACAACTACTACTAAAAAACTGTAAATATATAGATTTTTATGAATAATTTATCTTCATCAACTCAAGAATCCAGAGAAACACAGACACAGACAGAAACTAATACTTCCAAAACTGAACCAAAACCCAGTTATGTCAAACTGGCCATGAGAAATATGGTCAGGAAGGGTGCTACATCACTCAAACATTTTGCCCTGACAACCATTGCACTTGTAGGTATATTGGTTGGCCTTGCTTATCTAACGCGATAAATAAAATCACATTTTTGAGCGGAAAGGAGAATTTACTGTTGTATCTGGAAGTAAGTGTTCAGGATTATTTCTGGTCATCCTCTCTCTCAGAAGTAGAAAAGTTAAAAGTCCAGGACAGCAAGGACGAACTTTATCCCATATCTTCTGAAAATTGGGCATATTGGTTTCGGAAATGGCTAGAGATTCTACAACCAAATATTCCACCTGCTCAAAACTACGAACTTAGTCTACGTCTGACAGGGGATAGCGAAATCCAAATCCTTAATCATCAGTATCGTTATCAGAATCAACCAACAGATGTTTTAGCTTTTGCCGCTCTGGAAGTAAATGTTCCAATTCCAGAAGTAATAGATTCTGATTTACAACTATATCTTGGTGATATAGTAATTTCTGTTGATACGGCCCTTCGGCAAGCCAGACAACAGAAACATTCATTAACAACTGAATTAGCTTGGCTAGCGGCCCATGGTTTTCTACACCTACTTGGATGGGATCATCTTGACGAACAGAGTTGGCAAGAAATGCTCAAACAGCAATTATTTTTGCTTCATGTCGTGGGAATTACTATTGAGAAACAAATATAGCGCTGTGCGCAGGCAACAGGCAACAGCTCATCTGGCAACCCACCCCTAACCCTCCCAGGAGGGGAATAAAAAGCTTATAATATAAGACTTTTAGCTATTGGACACCTCCTGTAATTTGTAAATATGCCAGCGCACATTGCTATAACTTTAGAAAATTGACAAGACTAAGGGTAAATTTTGAACTTTTTAGATAGACTATTAGTCGAGTTAGATAGACTATTAGTCGAGCAAGTCTTTGATTATCTGGGCCTTATTTATTAAATTGAACTGAGGTGGATAAATTATGAAACTGAACGAGTCATCAATGTCTTACAATGAAGCTACTTTTATACACAAAGCGAAAAATTCTTCTGCTACTTCTGCTACTAAAGTAAAGGGTTCTAAAAGTACAGTTAAACCTAATAGAGAATTATCTTGGCAAGTAGCAAATAGTCTTTTAATTAGCTTCAAATATGCTTGGGCAGGATTGTCTTATGCTTTCCAGACTCAACGTAATTTTCGGATTCATACTTTCATTGGTATTTTTGCTATTAGTTTGAGTATTTTATTAGATTTAAAACCAATAGAAACAGCAGTTATTGTATTAACTATTGGATTAGTTATGGCTATGGAATTGCTGAATACTGCTATTGAATCTGTGGTAGATTTAACAGTTAAAAAAAGTTACCATGAGTTAGCTAAAATTGCTAAAGATTGTGCGGCGGGAGCTGTTTTAATTTCAGCTCTTGTAGCGTTACTTATCGCAAGTTATCTGATTTTACCTCCATTATTAAGTCTGGTTATTAATACTTTTAGTAGCTAGTGTCGCTACGTGGAAGTTAAAATTCAAAAGTTCAAAGTCAAAAGTATTGATTTGTAAATTGTTTGAGGATTTTGTAACCAGTTATTTCCGCCATCCTGCACTAGGGATTATCACTTTGATTGATTAAACGGGGTGCTAGGTTTGAGATTTTGAGTTGATATTTAATGAAATTTTGAACAAGAGTTGGTTATTTACTAACAGTAAAAAGGTCTGGCAAACCTTCTTTTCCGTTACCGAAACATTGTGGTCTAAAGCCTCCTTTTTAAAGGTATAAAAAAAAGAGACTATTCCTTATGTCAAGCCTCCTTATTGCAGAGTTACTGATAACTGATAACTGAAGTGACTTGTTGCCTAAAAGCGGGTTCTTGACCAAACTTAAATGAAATTACTATATAAGTTTTTGCCATTATCAAAGTATCTAGCTTTTCACAGTAAAAATAATTTTTACTGGAGTAGAGTTCTAGGGATAATCAAAGTATTTTGAAAGTTGGTTAGTTAATAAATATTTCTAGCATGAGTGCAATGAAGCTAGAATTTTAATAAAATTAGACTGACTTTTTGTGCTTTAGTTGCTATTTTTATCTTTAGCTCAGTAGTACAACTTTAATCTTCTGAATCTTATAGTTGAGAAATTGTTTATCAAAATAGCTAATAAGATAAATTAGCGATCGCTCATTAATTAAGAGATTCAATATATCTAGGAAATAAAGGAGTAAAACACTTTGATTATAGTTATAGATAATTACGATAGTTTTACCTACAACTTAGTACAATATTTAGGTGAATTGGGTGCAGAATTACCAGTTGCAGCTAATGTTAAAGTTTACCGTAACGATAAAATTTCTTTGACAGAAATTAATGAGTTGAAACCTGATGGAGTGGTTATTTCTCCAGGTCCTGGCCGCCCTGAAGATGCCGGAATTTCTCAAGCATTAATCAAAGAATTAGGAGCAAGTTTACCTATATTGGGAGTGTGTCTTGGTCATCAAAGTATTGGTCAAGTATTTGGAGGAAAAATTGTTGCTGCCTCAGAATTAATGCACGGTAAAACTTCTGAAATTTATCATCAGGGAGTAGGAATTTTTGCAGGGTTAGATAATCCGATAACTGCTACAAGATATCATAGTTTAGTTATAGATCAGGAAAGTTTTCCTGAAGTATTAGAAATTACGGGATGGGA
>NZ_JAAHHG010000423.1 GCF_010692555.1 Okeania sp. SIO3B5
GAGACAGGAGACAGGAGACAGAATAAATGGGAATTTGGAGGAGGTAGGAGTAAGAATTTTCCCAATATTGTTCTGCCCAACTCTTGACCAAAATCCTGAATTTTTGAACCATTACCACCTAAAACCTCGCATTTTTTCCAGATCTAAAATTGCTCAAACCAATATCAGTCAATAAGCGCGATATTTAATCAGCAAACCCTAATTAGGATATCATAACAATTTGGTAAGTATTTATTACAAAAAAAGCACCGATACTATTAGTTATATATGCCTATTTTTTTCTTTTTCAGTATAAGAATTGCTATAAGTAGTAAAGGCAAATTAATTGTATATTTGATTGTCAACTTAAATCAGTAGGAAAAATTATTTTTAGTTCCACTGCTCAGGCATACAAGTATGTTTTTTTCCATAGGTTGCCAATCTAATAGCTCCCTTATATCATGTCCGGTTGAATACTTACACTTTGGAGGAGGTAAGGCAGCGGGAGCTGGAGGCAGGAGGCAGAAGGAAAGAAAAGGTTAGAAGGGAAAAGGTTTTTTATCACTGATTATCCGGACATGATATTATACAGCTCCCCTACTAGATTTACAAATATTAAATTATCGGTAGTTATCTTTTTTTGACCAGAGATATTTTTTAGCTAAAAAAAACAACTTAACTAGAGTTTATGAAGTTTTTTATCTTATCTTATTGAACCAATATTAGGCTGTCTTAAGATTAGAATAAAATTCAAGATAGTCCTGCGGAACATAATGGTAGATGGGGATGAACAACGACGTTTCATGGGAGCAAGATATGAGTAAGGGAGCAAGATACTCTCACTGCTTTTGTCCTTGACCAAAATAATTACAATAGACCAGCATTACAATGTACCACCACCAAATTAAAGAAGTAAAAGTTGATAGCTAATATGCTTCGTTACTAATTTTTATCTTTTTCCTTTAGGTTTAATATCCTGCACCTCATAAGCGATGTTTACAATTAGTCGGGGTTTTATTCCCCATCAACTTTTTCCTTTTTTCTTCTTCCTTTTTCCTTCTTCCTCCTTACTGAAAAATTGGGTGCATCTCAATGCGTGAATAAAGCCAAAAAGTTATTGCTTTTAGGGAACAGGGAACACCGGATCTGGGAACAGGGAATATATAGGAAAAAAGTATTTTTGCTTGCTATGAGATGCACCCGAAAAATTGCGGTTGAAAGCCTCCTCTTTTAAGAGGATAAAAAGCAGTCGTAGCGGAGCTTCCCGTAGGGTGGGATGGCGTTTTGCTCCGCAACATATAAAGCGGAGCGGCTCTGATAAGAGCGGGTCTCCTCACCATATCTAATCGACCAAGAGAAGAAAAATTTTCCTTTGAGTAAATCCTCTCCTTTAAAAAGAAGAGGTAATTCTAAATTCTAAATTCTAAATTCTTGAATTTTTCCTTTTTCAAGAGACTTGAGTAATCTGTTCTTGCCAAATTTTAACTAGGTTAGCGACTGCATTATCCCAACTATATTTAACAACAGATTCTTTGGCATTAATACCCATTTGAATCCGTAGATTACTATCTTCTATTAATAGCTTCAACTTCTCACAAAAGTTTTCCTGATTTTTTGGTTTAAATAATAAACCATTCCATCCATCTTGAATATTTTCCACGACTCCTCCTGCTTGAGGAGCAACTACTGGAATTCCTGCGGCAAAAGCTTCTAATACTGTTAAACCTCTGGTTTCTTTTTCTGAAGCAGTGACATGAAAATCGCTATTTTTCAAAATATTAGGTATATTCTCTGGAGGTACTCTACCTAATAAATGTACATTTTTTGTCAGTTTACTTAATCTATTTGATATTTCGTCACGCATCGGACCATCACCAACAATTATTATGGCAATATTTTCTAGATTTACTAATTGCTGAAGTTTGACAAAAGCATCTAAGGTAAATTGCCAACCTTTATCTTCAGTTAATCTGCCTAAAAATACTATTTTTACTTTATTGGTTAAATTAGAAATTTGATAATCTGATTCCCAAAAATTAGCTGTTATTTTTGCTGACTGAAATTTTTCCACGTCAAAACCATGAAAATTAGTATACTTAACATTCTTGATACCCATATTCACAATTTTTTCATAGGTGACACTGCTAGAAACCAAGGTTAAATCATATTGATTGTAAATAGAGACAAAACTTTTTTCAAAGATTAATTTCAACATCAAGTTAATCCCTTTTGGCAAAGGTAAAAAATCTTCAAAATAGTCTAAAAAATTAGTTCTGAAAGTACAAACACAGGGAATATTATGTTGTCGAGAAAATTGGATGCCAGCTAAACGGAAAAAAGCAAAAAATAACCTTTCTGGTTCATCTACATGAATAATTTCCGGCTGAAATTTTTCTAATTCTCGGCGGACTATTTTATAAGTATTAAATCCCACATTTCTCTCAAAATCTAGAAACGGCGTACTCGGTAAATTAATGACTTGAACTCCAGGAAAAATATTACCCGTATAATCTTTCCAATTAGGATACAAATGAGCAAGGGGACTATAGTCTGGGCAAAATAATAAAACTTGATGTCCGAATTGGCTAAGTTTTTGGACTCGGTAAAAACCACTGACAGTTACTCCGTCTAATACAGGTAAAAATCCAGAGGCAATAATAGCAATTTTCATAAATTCAAGAATAAGTAAGAAGGAAGAAGGAAGAAGAAAGAAGGCAAGAAATCTAAGTCTTAAGCTAAGGAATTATTCATAAACCTGATCGTGAGTAAAAATATCAATCAAAATAATAACTTCTTCTGTGGTATTTTGATCGATTTTTCATAATACTTAAAAGTTGACTGATAGTTAGTTCAATTAAATTCTTAGTTTTGAATTTTCAGTTTTGACTTTTGAATTTTCAGTTTTGACTTCCCTATTTCCTACTATAATGAGTTAGTGCTTAAGGAAGTTGCAAAAATGTCTTCTTGCATTAACTTTATTATTTGAATAATTTTTTGTTTAAGTTCAGGATTTCGCTTCTTCATTAATAGTTCTAATGCTTGACTAAAATTTTTTCATCATTGCGATTTTCTGAAATATATTAAGGTAATCAAACTGATAGCTGACTGCTGAATGCTTACCAACTGAGAAATAAAAATTACAGTTTCTTTTTGTTTATCTGTTGGCAAAAATTAACTCCTTATCAGGACTTGAAAGTTGAGTGACAGTTTGTTCAATTAAACTCTAACTTTTGACTTTTGACTTTTGAATTTTGAGTTTATCCGAAAGGCGATCATATTATTGTTTCTGATTCAATTTGGCTTGAAAAATTGCCTCAATTTCTTCTTTTTCTATTTCTGATGGTGGAGGATACTTAAAACTTTTCGTTTTCCGACTCATTAATAGTTCTAATGCTTGGCTAAACTTTTCTTCATCATTGCGATTTTCTGAAAGATATTGACGAAGTTCTCTATTATTCATTTGTGAAAGTGATTTATTCATATTTCAAAATCTTCTTGAGAGTAGGGAGTAGGAAGTAGGAAGTAGGGAATAGGGTCTCAACCGAATAATATATTCTCGCTGAATGTAATCAATCGTTAAAAATATTACTGAACCTTATTTATTACTTAATAACTGAAGTCTTGAGGAAGTATCACATTATTTTTAGTCTTTTATTGTAACGAAATAAATTGATGGGATGATAAAGATTAGATAGTAACTGAGAAATAAAAATTGCAGTTTCTTTTTGTTTATCTGTTGGCAAAAATTAACTCCTTATCAGAACTTGAAAGTTGACTGGCAGTTTGTTCAATTAAATTCTTACTTTTAACTTTTGACTTTTGAATTTGAACTTTTGAACTTGAACTTAAAAGTTGACTGACAGTTAGTTAAATTAAATTCTTACTTTTGAATTTTGACTTTTGAATTTGAAGTTTTGACTTCCCTGAAAAGGTTTATCGCTGTCGAGTCATTGCTATTAGTAGAGTTCCATATTGCTGACTATCTTGTAGCGAATCAAGGCTTTTTGTTACATACTTAGATTCTTTCCGACTAAGTTCTCTAATATAATTATATGCTGTTCCACGAATCCAGCCTGATAAACTATTTATAGTTTTCCCTTCTTCCAAAGCTTTAATGCCTCTCAAGTAAACTTCATTGAGAATATCGTTTTGTTGGTAGAATTTATTCAGCTTATATTGTTTTAGACGCATCCAAATATAGACAAATAATGAATCACTTTCACGATTATTTCGACGTGATAACTCCCTAAATTCTAAATCAAAATTTTTTATATCCATATTTTTGTTGCTCCTAATACTTTGACTGTTTTAACTATGATAGTGCTATCTAAGTAATGATTTTCCTGCCTAAAACTGTTAATACATTTGAGGAATATCATTACATCTCTAGGACTAGCATTCTCATATACTTAGTGTCATGTGCCTATTTTCGTGACACTCTCAGTTCGTCACAAATACTCGTAAAGCTTCACTTAATATGTAGAAATCACAAGGAGAGGCAACATATGGACAATAAAATCAAGAGTCAAAGCGTATCATCATTCTGGGATAAGCATCAAGAACTACTATCCTGTAATCGCAGCAGAGATCAAACAAAACATTTTTCAATGGCTTTAACTCCTAGCTTGAAAAAGCTGATTAACGAGTATGCTATTTTAGCTTCTTTACCTGAATTAAATCTGGAACAAGAAGAAAAATTAGGTGAAATACTTGAGCAAGCTAATCAGAACCAAATCTTGGCTTTTTGGATTGCTGAGGTAGACTATATTTTGGGTGAAAGCTTAGGTTTGTTAAAGCCAGAAAACCTTAATTATTATGAAGATCAAAAAGCAGTTTTAAGGGAACATTTTTCAAGCGACCTAACATACTTAGATATTGATGAGTTTGGTTCTGAAAAGCTAGAAATTCAAGAGAAAATTAGCTAGTTTTAGGTTCTAATTTTTAGCCCCTGTCCCATATCCTCAAAAAAGGATAGGGGCTATTTGCTGATAATATTAAACTTACAAACAAAGTTATTAAAAATCACTACAAAATCAACAGTCTAGAATAATCAAAATTAAATTTTTTTCACTTTTACTTTGGCAACGAATATCTTTCTTTTTAGAAAAGTAAAAAAAGTAGGATGCGTTAGGTGATTTAGTTGATAAAAATAGATGATTTGGCAATATTTTGAGCTGTAGTTGCACCGCACTTATGGGTTAATAATCTTTCAGTTTCTTTTTGTAGATAGATGTTGAACCTATCCCACTATTCTTGAACCTTATATTCAGGTGATATAAAAATCGTGAAATGCCCAAAAATCATATTAGTTGGGATAGACTCGTGCGTTACATTTCATCAACACACCCTACTGGACTCTCTAATCAACATCTGAAAAGTTTTAATTATCAATCTCAGCTTCTTTGAAAGAAAATTTAAAAGATTGTCACCAACCTCTGACAAAAAAATCCTAAAAATCCCTAAAAATCTCTAAACTCGTCAACATAGTTTCAATGGTTTCACCCTTGTTGCCCCATCCTGTGATAGGATAATTCAAAGAAAAATCAAAGGGAGTGTTATTGCCTAATCAAATTTTAACGCCCGAAACACCTATAATTCCATTGTTTAAATGAGCGATCGCCTCATTTTCATTTAACAATGATGAACTAATTTTTCTCAGCTCCTCTAACAGTGATTTGACCTATTTACAAGTATGTGGTATGCAAGAAAAACTTACTAATACAATTTTCTAAATATTAATCTGCTGAAAAAATCCTCAAATGGCTAAATACTCAACAATACTAGATATCCTAGGGCGTGTCATCATTTAAATCCCAGATCCCTGTCACGGATAGGTTTTGAGCGGTTGTGACTGCCGAGGCACTCACGGCATGAAATTCAGTCATAGCATGGCACCTAGAGCTAATTGATGACACGCCCTAAACCATCGCTCCCAAAATCTTCCCGACCAAATTGCTTATACATTGTTTGCCAGATGGAGAAACTGAGTCTGGAAGCCTAACTTATCAACAATTAGACACACAAGTACGAGTGATCGCTGCCCACCTCTAATCATTCATCAGTCCAGGACACCAAATATTAGTTGAGTTGTTTATCCCTACACTGCTAGGTCATTTCAGTTATCAGTTATCAGTACCTCTGCCTGTTTGCGCAGCATGACAAACGGAAAGTAAAGTGAATTGAAATATTGAACTTTATTTTTTCTTGGTCTACCTTTTTGTAGCATTCTTTTTTCAAATTGGTATTACATTTCATTAACAGACCCTACAAGATCGGCGATCGCACTTTTAAGGAGAAAAAAGAAAAAAAATTCCCTATATTCAATTCCGTAACGGTTTTAACCAGAGGTAATTATTCATTATTCATTATCAATTGATGAAACACCCTACAAGATCGGCGATCGCACTCTAACTTAATTTTTGAATCAAAAATGATGTAATCGTTATTTTTTAAATATAAATTGAAATTATAATTTCAAGCTTTTTTAATAGATAATTCAAAAAATTGTCATCAACTCCTGACAAAAGATTGCCAAAAATCCCTAAACTTGTCAACATAGTTTCAATAGTTTCAGCCTTTTTGCCCTATCCTGTGATAGGATAATTCAAGGAAAAATCCAAAGGATTTTTATTGCCTAATCAAATTTTAACGCCCGAAACACTTATAATTCCATTGTTTAAATGAGCGATCGCCTCATATTTATTTAACCATGATGAACTAATTTTTCTCAGCCCCTCTAACAAGGGTTTGACCTATTTACAACTATGTGGTAAGCAAGAAAAACTGACTAATACAATACTCTAATTATTAATAGGAAATTGGAAAAATACTCAAATGGCTAAATACTCAACAATACTAGATATCCTAAACCATCGCTCACAAAATCTACCCGACCAAATTGCTTATACATTTTTGCCAGATGGAGAAACCGAGTCTGGAAGCTTAACTTATCAACAATTAAACACACAAGTACGAGCGATCGCTGCTCACCTCCAATCAATCATCATCCCTGAAGACCGAATATTAGTCGTTTATCCCTACACCGCCGGACTAGAATTTATTACCAGCTTTTTTGGTTGTATCTGTGCAGGAGCGATCGCCGTTACCAGTAACCCTCCCCTCAACAACGACGCAATAGCCAAACTCCAAGAAAGAGTCGAATCTTCCCAACCAAAAGCCATTCTCACCACAGAATCTTTTTTACGCGAAATTCAAGAAAAATTAGCCAAAAATCCAGACTTAGCTCCTAAACTCAACCATTTACCATGGATAGCCACAGATAAAATTGATTTTTCTGAAGCACCCCATTGGGTAGAACCAAAAATAGACCCAGACACCCTCGCCTTTTTCCAATACACCTCCGGTTCCACAGGCAAACCAAAAGGAGTAATGGTAACTCACCGCAACGTATTGCATAACTCAGAAATTATTTATCAGTCATTTGAACATACCCCAGAAAGTCAGGGCGTAATTTGGCTACCCATGTTCCACGATATGGGATTAATTGGCGGAGTAATACAACCTCTATATGGAGGTTTTCCCGTCACCCTCATGTCACCCGTAGCTTTAATTCAAAAACCCATACGTTGGTTAAAAGCTATTTCTCAATACAAAGCAACAACCAGTGGCGGACCGAACTTTGCTTACGACCTAGTTTCTCGGCAAGTAACGCCAAAACAACTGAAAAATTTAGACTTAAGTAGTTGGAGTGTCGCATTTTCTGGAGCTGAACCCGTGCGAGCTGCAACTTTAGAAAGATTTGCCGAGACTTTTGCCCCTTGTGGGTTTCGGCGAGAGGCTTTTTATCCTTGCTATGGAATGGCAGAAACTACCTTATTTATCAGTGGCGCAACAAAAACAAAACCTCCAATTGTTAAGTATGTGGATGCCGAAGCTTTAGCAGAAAACCGAGTTGTGGTGGGCGGTGAAAAAAGTAGAGCTGTGGTTAGTTGTGGTTTTGCTTGGTTGGGCGATGAAATTATGATTGTTGAGCCAGAATCATTAGTTCCACGTCCAGATGGTGAAGTTGGGGAGATTTGGGTATCTGGCACTGGTGTAGGTAGGGGTTATTGGAATCAGTCAGAGGAGACTGAGCGAACTTTTAATGCTTTTTTGGCAGATAAAGGGCCTTTTTTACGAACAGGAGATTTAGGATTTTTACAAGATGGGGAATTATTTATTACTGGTCGAATTAAAGATGTAATGATTTTGTGGGGTAGGTATCGTTATCCCCAAGATATTGAATTGACAGTGGAAAAGTGTCATCCTGCTTTACGGTCTAGTTGTGGAGCAGCTTTTTCTATAGAAGCAGAAGATGATGAGCGGTTGATAATTGCTCAAGAGGTGGAGCGCAGTTATTTACGGAAGTTGAATGTTGAGGAAGTAGTTGGAGCAATTAGACAAGCAGTGGCCGCAGAGCATACAGTAGAAGTTTATGCGATCGCTTTGTTGAAGACTGGTAGTATTCCTAAGACTACCAGTGGTAAGATTCAGCGTGGAGTTTGTCGCAGTCAATTTTTGGAGGATACCTTAAATGTAGTAGGTCGATGGCAACTTCAGACTGAAAAGGGTAGTGTATCGGAATTAGCTGGTGATTATATATAGCAGGGAACAGGGAGTGGGGGAGTGGCTCACGCGGATTATGGCACGGATGTACGGATAGGGCAGAGAGTGGGGGAGTGGCTCACGCGGATTATGGCACGGATGTACGGATAGGGCAGAGAGTAGGGGAGTGGCTCACGCGGATTATGGCACAGATGTACGGATAGGGCAGAGAGTAGGGGAGTGGCTCACACCGATTATGGCACGGATGTACGGATAGGGCAGAGAGTAGGGGAGTGGCTCACACCGATTATGGCACGGATGTACGGATAGGGCAGAGA
>NZ_JAAHHG010000424.1 GCF_010692555.1 Okeania sp. SIO3B5
TAGACAAGGAAGAAAGAAGTTTTTGTATATTACGAAGTATTCACAACAAAAGATGATTGTGGAAATAATCCATTTAAGGAAATACCTTTACCGCAAAGTAAATCGGCAACAATATTAATTAGTCCTTAATTTGAAAAGCGCTGTAAACTTCAGTTGCTACCCTCATATCAAATCCTTTTAATTCGGTATAAAAAAATGTTCCATCTTCAACCACTACCAAATATTTCTCGATCTCCCTATCTCCCTACCTCCCCTACTCCCCTACTCACCATCTAATTCACCAATGCTACCGGATTTGATATCACCCCCCAAAAAAACAAAAAACTATCTCAACTTCTAGACAAATATTCAGCATAATCAGCAGAATTGCTCCGGCTAAAAATGCGGATTATGTTGGGAAAAATCCGGTTTCTTTGAGAAAAATAGGATTAATATCAAATCCGGTAGCATTGGTATAATTCAGTATTGAGGAATAATTTATTGATATTCTAGAGTAGAACAGCCTTTTGTCCCTACTGACGATAGAAATTATATTACTCCGAAGCCAACGGATTTGATATAAGAACTGGGAAAAGCAGATTTTGGAATATCTTCATAGCTAGTGCAGGATGGCGGAAATAACTGGTTACAAAATCGTAAAAGCCTTACTAAGCAATACTTTTGACTTTTAACTTTTGACTTTTAACTTCCGCGTAGCGGCACTAGAGCTTTGTTTTTGCTTCACTATTTGTAAACCTTCCTTAAGTGCAGTCAGGCGATCGCCCATCCAGTAATTTTCTGGAATTAAGCCAGCAATTCCCAGCTTTTCTAACCGACGTTTTACCTTTCCAGTTGCTCCAACCATAATGACATCTCGTCCAGCATCGATCGCCTCTTGAATGGCATTTTCAATCGCTAAAGAAGAAGTCACCCCTAGAATTGGCACTTCACTCAAATCAACAATCAACACATCATAATTATCAATAGCATTATGTTCTCTGGAAATCGCTTTGGCTACTCCAAAAATCATTGGCCCACTCAAATGAAACAGTAAAACTCGGTCATTTGCCCAATCCAAAATTTGCTTTTCTTCCTCAGTCATGACGATTTGATCGTCCGCATCAGTAATCGCTTTTACAGACTGAGATTGCATTTCTTCAAGACGTTCAATAGTTAAAATATTCGCGACAAAAACTCCCACCGCAACCGCTACCATTAAATCCACAAATACCGTGAGGAGTACCACGCTATAAACAATTCCGGCAGCCTTCCAAGAAATGTTGTGAACTCGTTTGAGGAAACCCCAATCAATAATATCAATTCCCACCTTTAAGACAATTCCTGCTAACACAGCTAGGGGAATTCCGGAAGTTAAAGGTGCTGCCCATAACACAACAATCAACAGTGCTAAAGCACGACTAATCCCAGCTAAAGCGGTGCGTCCCCCTGCTTGGATACTAACTACAGTTGCTGTTGTGGCTCCAGAGCCAGCAATTCCACCGCATAAACCTGTAATTAAATTAGCCACCCCTTGACTGATTAATTCTTTATTAGATTTATGTTCAGTTCTGGTCAAACTATCTGATACCAAACAAGTTAATAGGCAATCAATGGAACCCACCATACCTAAAACCATGGCATTCACAAACATTAACCGTAAATTTTCAGCGGTAAATGTAGGCATTTGTAGTTGTGGCAAACCGGGGGTAATTTCTCCAATTGTAGCGATCGTCCGAATTTCAATGTTTCTAAAGAAAATCAAAGAAATAGCTGTACCAATTACCAAAGCTATTAGTTGGGGAGGGACTAATTTTTTTAGTTTTGCAGGACAAAAGAACAAAATTCCTAAAGTAATTAACCCTAACAAAGTTTCCAATGGATTAATATTGGCAATCAAATTAGGGAAAGCTTTAATCACGCCAATTACTCCACCAGAGGGAGTTTCTTGACCGATAAACGGCGCAATTTGCAAAAAAATCAAAATCACGCCAATTCCTGTCATAAAGCCAGAAATGACGTTATAAGGGAGCATGGTAATATACTTCCCTAATCGCAGGACTCCAAATAGGATTTGAAAGATACCCGCCATCATCACCACGGTAAAGGCCATTGCCAGACCACTTTCAGGATTTACGGCCATTAATTCGGCGATAACAGCGGTGACAATGACGGTCATCGGCCCAGTTGGTTCAGAGATGAGACTAGGGGTGCCACCAAATAAAGCGGCAAAAAATCCGACTAAGATTGCTCCCCACATCCCTGCAGCAGCACCTGCTCCAGAAGCAATTCCGAAAGCTAGTGCCATTGGTAAGGCCACCACTGCGGCAGTTAACCCGCCAAAAATATCTCCTTTTAGGTTTCGGAAATGAATTGTATTGGTAATTTGCATTAAAGATTTCCCTGAATCACAATTAAGATGCTACATCTGAATAATGCAAATATGATCCTCAATTTATTTGACCATTTGGGCGGTGGTACTCCCAATAATTACCGAAAAATTCAGGTATGAAGCCTCTCCTTTGATAAATGTTTGTTACAAATGGTAGAAGTAAGAAAGAAGGAATAGGGAAGAAGGAGGAAGGGGTAAATTTTGAAAAAAAGGGAAAAAAAATAGATATAACTATCTAAAATTAACTGGAGCAGCTATTTTTAAGTATATCCGATTAATCTCTACCTTTTTGTAGCATTCTTTTTTCAAATTGGTATAATTCTAAATTCTAAATTCTAAATTCTAAATTCTAATGCTCCAATCCTCTTAATTTATCAGAAGAGGTAATTCTAAATTCTAAATTCTAAATTCTAAATTCTAAATTAATGACTATACAATGGTATCCGGGCCATATTGCGAAGGCCGAACGAAATCTTAAGGAACAACTGAAACGGGTTGATGTGGTTCTGGAAGTTAGAGATGCTCGTATTCCACTAACTACTAATCATCCCCAGGTGTCTGAGTGGGTGGGGAATAAGGCGCGGGTATTGGTTTTGAACCGCATGGATATGATTTCTTCGGATGTGATGAAGATTTGGCAGGAATGGTTTGAAGCTGAGGGACAAGTGCCTTATTTTACTAATGCTAAGTTGGGTGATGGGGTGAAGGGTGTGGCCAAGGCGGCGCGGGAAGCTGGTCGTGTTGTTAATCAAAGAAGGCGCGATCGCGGGATGTTACCTCGTCCTGTTCGTGCTGTGGTTATTGGTTTTCCTAATGTGGGAAAGTCTGCTCTGATTAATAGGTTGTTGAAGAGGAAGGTTGTTGAGAGTGCTAGACGTGCTGGTGTGACTAAGCAATTAAGATGGGTACGGATATCTGATGAGATTGAGTTGTTAGATGCTCCTGGGGTAATTCCTAGTAGGATTAAAAATCCAGAGGATGCGATTAAGTTGGCTATTTGTGAGGATATTGGCGATGCTGCTTATGATAATCAGCGAATTGTTGCTAGTTTGATTGATTTGTTGATGTCTCTAGAGGTTGATAGTAATGGTTTTGTTTCTGCTTCTTGTTTAGAATCTCGTTATGAGTTAGAAGCAAGTAATTATACAGGTGAAAGTTATTTACATGAGGTGGCAAATCAACTTTATCGAGGAGATATTGAACGGATGGCAAGAAGAATTTTGGATGATTTTCGTAAGGGTTTATTAGGGCAAATACCTTTGGAGTTACCACCAAGGAAAAGTTAAAACTCAAAACTCAAAAGTCAAAAGTCAGAATTTTCAAGTTAAAAGCTTTAGCTGTGTCAGTTCAGTAGTGGACTGTTTCATCTAAAATGATGCAATAGGAAATCCACTAGAGATTGCTTCACTATCGTTTGCTATCGCAAAGCTACGCTAACGCAATGACAATTCTAACGCACTACTTTAGATAAAACAGTCCAGTAGGTTTTAGAGAGTATTTGTCAAATAAAATTAGAAATTCAGGGAAAACGCATCTTATTTTGAAGTTCTGACAGGGCAAGGATGTCAGCCTTAGAGTATAAATGCTCATTACTTTTCTAAAGCTTAACAGCAAAAGCTTCCAGAATTTAGATGCGTTTGCCCTGATGAGAAATTTTTTAAGTTGAATAAAAAGTCATGCCTAGGTACGAACGACCCCCATTAAATACACTGTATCACAATTTTTTTGAGGATGCAAGGGAAAATCTCCCTGCGCCACCATTTTTTTAGTGCTTCACAGAATGATATCTTGCTTGAGTAGAGATAGTAAAAGTTAGGATGTTATGGTACTTGAACTACTTATCGGAAAGTTTGCTTAATGCAAATAGTATAGAAATATCGTCTCCGGAACCAAGATAAATTGTAATGGAGAAAAAATTAATACGGACAAATAAATTATGAACAATTCAATTATCACATTAGTAGATGACTTACCCACTGGTGCGATTACAGTTTCAGAATTACGTGCTTAGGTGGTAGGTTTTAAAGAGTATTTATCAAATAAAATTAGATTTTTCAAGTTGAATAAAAAGTCATGTGTAGGCACGAACAACCCCCACTAAATACACAGTATCACAATTTTTTTGAGGATGCAAGGGAAAATCTCCCCGCGCCGCCGTTTTTTTTCGAGTGCTTCACAGAATGATGCCTCTGTTGATGATGGTGGCGATCGCGGTGTGATTTTATTGTTCAAAGTCTCTATAGCAGAAATCTTTTCTTTGGATGCTTCATGGAATGAATTTTTTCTAACCTTACTGTATTGTTGGCGATCGCTTTTGAGTTTCTATATATACTTACCTTGTAAAATGCTGTTTTTATGTTGAATAAAAAGTCATGTGTAGGTACGAACAACCCCCATTAAATACACAGTATCACAATTTTTTTGAGGATGCAAGGGAAAATCTCCCTGCGCCGCCGATTTTTTCGAGTGCTTCACAGAATGATGTCTCTGTTGATGATGGTGGCGATCGCGGTGTGATTTTATTGCTCAAAGTCTCTATGGCAGAAATCTTTTCTTTAGATGCTTCATGGAATGATTTTTTTCTAACGTTACTGTATTGTTGGCGATCGCTTTTGAGTCTTTATATATACTTACCTCGTAAAATGCTGTTTTTGTGTTGAATAAAAAGTCATGTGTAGGTACGAACAACCCCCATTAAATACACAGTATCACAATTTTTTTGAGGATGCAAGGGAAAATCTCCCTGCGCCGCCGATTTTTTCGAGTGCTTCACAGAATGATATTTTCCTTGATTTTCAAACTCTTGTAGAGATAGTAAAACTTACGATGTTATCGTATTTGAACGACTTATCGGAATATTTGCTCAATGCAAATAGGATAGGAATATCGTCTCCGGAACCAAGATAAATTGTAATGGAGAAAAAATTAACACAGACAAATAAATTATGAACAATTCAATTATCACATTAGTAGATGACCTACCCAATGGTGGGATTACAGTTTCAGCATTACGTGCTTTAGATTTCATCGTACCTGGAGAATGGAACAATTTAGTAGGTTTTAGAAATACTGTTCGTAAAGTAACTGGCGAAGAAGACTTAGCAACGATTCAAAAAATCAGTGAGCGTGCTTTGTGGATATATAATGACGAATCTCAAGGTTATCAGGGCGCTATCTGGGCTTACCAAACCCTGGATAAAGCTGATGCTGCTATGGGTGCGGCAGCAATGGCCAACAAAATTGGTGAAAAAATCTCTTTCCTCAGTTTTCTGAATAAATTAACCCCATCAGCAGATAAAACTCAGGCAGTTGATTTAGCGATTAAGGTAGTGGGTGAGTTGGTTGCTTTCTGCAAATTAAATGGAATGCCAACTAGAGAAAGTTTAGGAGATTTTTCAGCAGCTTTGGCAGAAGAATATAGTGGCCCATCTTTGATGCGAATGGTTGCTTTGGTGTGTTTTGATGGGTTGATTCCCTTGGGACCTGATTTTGTCGATCGCGTGGGAGATATTATTGGAGGAATGAGTTCTGCTGGTTTGCAACAAAATCCTTTATTTCAGAAGGTAAATAATTTGATTCCTGGTGATAGTACTCAGGGTAAGCTTGATTTTATTGGTAATAGTTTTGATTCGGTTAGAGGTTGGATGAGTAATTTAGTTTCA
Organism: Okeania sp. SIO3B5; assembly: GCF_010692555.1. Taxonomy (GTDB): domain Bacteria; phylum Cyanobacteriota; class Cyanobacteriia; order Cyanobacteriales; family Microcoleaceae; genus Okeania. The sequence continues at coordinate 6,031 of NZ_JAAHHG010000424.1, forward strand.
TCGCAAGGATTAGATCCGCAAATGATTATCGATCATTTACAAGGTTTTGTGGATATTGCTGATGATAAGTTGGATTATTTGGCGGCTTTTCTCGATTTGACTACTAATTATTTTGAGCATACTGGTACTCAAACTGTTGCTCGTCGTTTGATTTTGCAAGCGGCAGAGGAAGTTTAAAAGTAAGCATTCAGCCGTCAGCCATCAGCTATCAGCTATTGCTTTTAGTTTAGGATAAAAGCTCTATTAATTGTCTTACTACAAAAGTTGGCTCCCTTGCCCTTAAAGCCTATATAGCAATCCTATTTTATTCATGTCAAAAATCTTACTGCTTTTTAGGGAATAGGGAACAGGGAACAGGGAACAGGTAAGAGTTTCAGTTTTTTTATCTACTTTTTGATTTGTCGCAACCTATTTAGGATTGCTATATTAATTGAAAAACTGTCCTATATTGAGAGAGTCTTGTTGCTGATAGCTGACAGCTAATAGCTGAATGCTTACGTTTAAAAGAAGTAGAATTATTAGTTTGTTTAGGCTGAAATTGTTTGTGGGTAAATCAAATTTACCGAATAATTAATTATTAAATAATTAAATAATTAAACAATTCGGGTTAAAAGCTTCCCCTTTCGAGGGGAAAAAAGCGGTCGTTTTGCTGGCGCATAACTACGTTAACGCTACGCGACATGAAAAGCGCAGCTTCCCGTAGGGTGGAATGGCGAGAAAACCTGCGCCATATCCAATCTACCAATAGAATAAGTTTTTTCCTTATTTGTCAATCCTCTCTCTAAAAGGGAGAGGTAATTATCAATTATCCATTATCAATTATCCATTAATGAACCACTGTCTAAAAATTACTTTTAATAATCTTTTTTGTAAATGTTATAATTGAGATATTTATAAGTATTGGCAATAAATAGTACAAAAAACAAGTATTCAAAATTTGTTTTATATTACTCATATCGAAAATATTATTTCTATCTTAGAAAGAGGTATTCTATCTCACCAATCAATAGAAGATAATCAACTAAAGACCACCATTATTTACAATTCACAAATAGTCGATAATCGTTCTCAAAAAATAGTTTTGAATAATAAATAATTATGGGGATTTGCTAGTCTTTACTTTCAACCTAGAAATCCAATGCTTTACTCAATTATTCATAAATATCCTATTGAGAAAATTATTATTATTTCAGTAAAACGAGATATTTTAGCTAGAAGACATATTTGGATTACTACAGGCAATGCTGCTCATAACGATTCTGAAATTATTTCGATTCAGGAAGCAGAAGAATTAAATATTCTGAGACAAATTAAGAAAGAAACCGATAAGGAATGGTGGAGTAATGAGGATGGCTCTAAAAGAAAAATTATGGCTGAATGTTTAGTTCCTGAGAAAATTCCTGCTAGTAATATTCAAACTATTTATGTGGCTTGTGAAAAAGCTAATCAATCTTTAAGAGACACTCTCACACAAAGTAATTATGATAAAAAAATTTCTATTGTGGTTGAGCCAAAAAAGTTTTTCCAGCCAGAATGGAGTCAAAGATTAACAGAAAATATTTCTCTGATTCGTGGGGATATGTTTTTTTCCAATATGCAAACTTTGACTGTGAGTGTTAATTGTGTTGGTGTTATGGGAAAAGGGTTAGCATCAACAGCAAAATATAGATTTCCAGATGTTTATGTTAGATATGAAGCAGTTTGTAAAAGCAAAGATTTGCAAATAGGAAAGCCATATTTATATAAAAGAGAATCATCGGTAAAAGAACAATTGGGAGATAGTACATTTTTCCTACTTCAAGATTTTTTGAATAATGAACAAAAATGGTTTTTGCTGTTTCCTACAAAAAAACATTGGAGAAATCCTTCTCAAATTGAAGATATAAAAAATGGCTTAGAATGGCTTTGCAATAATTATAAAAAACAAGGGATAAAATCTTTAGCTATGCCTGCACTTGGATGTGGTTTAGGGGGTTTAGATTGGCAAGATGTGGGAATTCTAATGTGTAAATATTTGAGTTCTATGGATATTACTGTAGCTATATATTTACCAGCAGAAAAAAAATTGGATGAAAGGTTGATATCGGCAGATTTTTTACTGAGTCAAGTTGTTGATTTTTAAGAAAAATAGTAATCAATTTAGTGGAGTGGCACACCTATAAACTGTGCATTTTTTCTAACGTTATTGTTGGCGATCGCTTTTGAGTCTCTATATATGCTTACTTCTAAAATGCTGTTTTTGCGTTGAATAAAAAGTCATGCGTAGGTACGAGCAACTACCAATAATTACATACTACCATGATTTTTTTGGGGATACAAGGGGAAATTGCCTGCATATTTTTTTGGTGCTTCACACAATGAGTTATTGGTTTGTGATTCTAGCGATCGCGCTGTGAGTTTATTGTCTCTATAGGAGAAATCTTTATCTTTTGGTGCTTCACAGAATGATTTTTTTTCTGATGTTATTTTTGGCGATCACTTTTGAGTCTATATGTATGCTTACCTGTAAAATGCTATTTTTGCATTGAATAAAAAGTCATGTGTAGGTACGAGCAGCACCCAATAATTACATACTACTATGATTTTTTCCTTCCATCGCCGACTTTTTTGTAGCTTCACAAAATGCAGATTCTCTCATCCGTACATCTGTGGCAAAATCCTTGTCTGTCATTAATTTTCTTCTTGGATGCTTCACAGAATAATACCATTTCTCAAAAGTTTTGCTACATTTCCTTGGGAGTAGGGAGTAGGGAGTAGGGAGTAGGGAGTAGGGTTTAAAGGAATAAGATATTTTGGATTAATGCCTATAATCCTTACGAACATTAC
>NZ_JAAHHG010000425.1 GCF_010692555.1 Okeania sp. SIO3B5
ACCAACACCAGCACCAACACCAGAACCAACACCAGAACCAACACCAGAACCAACACCAGAACCAACACCAGAACCAACACCAGAACCAACACCAGAACCAACACCAGAGCCAACACCAGAACCAACACCAGAACCAACACCAGAGCCAACACCAGAGCCAACACCAGAACCAACCCCAGAACCAACCCCAGAACCAACCCCAGAACCAACCCCAGCACCAACACCAGCACCAACCCCAGCACCAACACCAGCACCAACACCAGCACCAACCCCAGCGCCAACACCAGCGCCAACCCCACCACCAACAGAAATTATCGAAGTTAGAGATGATAGTGGTAGTCTAGTTGGTTTAATTATTGGCGGGGAGTTTCAGGCATTACCAACACCAACACCAGCACCAACACTAGCACCACCACCAACACCAGCACCACCACCACCACCAATAGCTGTGGATGATGAAGTGACAACTAACCAGAGTCAAGTCGTTAGTTTTAATGTCCTCGAAAATGACATCGACCCTTCAGGCAATTCAATATTTGTTAGTAATTTTAGCTTGCCTACCAATGGTTCATTACTAGAAAATGGTACGGGAACTTTCACTTATACCCCCAGACAATTTTTTATTGGAGCAGATAGTTTCAGTTATTCTGTAAGCAATGGTACTACCACTTCTCTGGCAACAGTTAACATCACTGTTCTTAGTGAAGGAGCGCCTATCAGAGTTGAGGGAGTATTCCGAGGTACTCCCAATAATGAATTTTTAATTGGCAGCGACCAAGTAGATGTCATATTTGGAGAGGTGGGTGACGATACTATTATTGGTCAAGGTGGTAATGATGAAATCAGAGGGGGTGACAATAACGATACTCTCAATGGTAGTCGAGGTAATGATACAGTTATAGGAAGCCAAGGTAATGATAACGCCCGTGGTGGTAAAGATGACGATCTGATTTTAGGAGAGGAGGGTAATGATATATTATTTGGCGATCGCGAAAATGATACAGTTAGTGGAGGGGATGGTCGAGATACTATTTATGGCGGTAGAAATAATGATAGTGTTTCTGGTGATGCAGGAGATGATGAGGTATTTGGTGATAGAGGAGATGATGGTGTCTTCGGTGGAGATGGTAACGATAATGTTCTTGGTGGTGAGGGTAACGACTTTGTTAGCGGTGGTGCAGGGGAGGACTTTGTTAATGGCGGTTTAGGTAACGACCGCTTATTTGGAGACCCTGGCAACGATACTATTTTTGGTGAAGAAGGGAATGATGAAGCATTTGGCGGTTTCGGCAACGACTCAATATTTGGAGGTTCAGGAACAGACTTACTCAGTGGTGAAGGGGATAATGATACGATAGACGGTGAAGATGGTAACGACCAGGTTCAAGGAGATATTGGTAACGACTGTCTAATAGGAGGTTTAGGCACAGATACTCTTATTGGTGGTGAGGGTAGTGATACATTTTTCATTAGTCCTGAAAATGGTGGTCTGGAAATTTTTGAGGCAGATCTCATTGCTGACTTCAATGGTAATACCGACCTAATTCGTTTAGGAGGAGGTCTTGGGTTTGACGACTTAGTTATTTTCCAAAGTCCCAGTGGGGAAGGCCGTGACACCATTATTCAAAATGGTTCTGATGGTCCATTCTTGGCAATATTAGTAGGAGTTGATAGTAATACTATTAATGCTGGTAATTTCATTGGTTCTGGTGGGTTTCCTTTTCCTACCCCTTCTCCCACAGGCACACCAGATCCTACAGGCACACCAGATCCTACAGGCACACCAGATCCTACAGGAACGCCAGACCCCACGGGTACGCCAGATCCTACAGGAACACCAGACCCCACAGGAACACCAGAACCAACAGAAACACCAGAACCAACAGAAACACCAGAACCAACAGAAACGCCAGAACCAACACCAGAACCTACACCTCCACCTATTCCTAACCGGAGACCAAATGCAGAAGATGACGAAGTAGCAACTAGCCAAAGTAAATTAGTAGAATTTAATGTATTAGACAATGATTCCGATCCAGACGGCGATCCTCTGACAGTCACTGATTTTACATCAGTCTCCAATGGAGAGTTAGTGGAAAAAAGCGATGGGTTATTTGAATATACCCCTGATGATGGCTTTGTGGGTACAGAAAGTTTTAGTTATACTATCAGTGATGGTAATGGAGGTAGCGATAGTGCTAATGTGACAATTACAATTAACCGATCGCCAGAGTTAGTTAACAATACTGGTATAGTAGTTGAAGCTGGTTCAGGTATACGGTTTATAAATTCCAATAATTTACAAGCATCTGATGCTGACAATACTGCTGATGAGTTAACATACACAATTACTGATGCTCCAGACTTAGGCGACCTGAGAATAGGAGATAGTTCTCGTTTAAGGGAGGGAGATACCTTTACTCAAGAAGATATTGACAATAACTTACTACAATTTACTCCAGATGATACGGCAGGTAATGACTCTTTTAGCTACACAGTCTCTGATGTTGCCGGGGGACAGATTCCAGCAAACTCATTTAGTATTGGTATTGTAGATGATACTGAAATATTAACCAATGAAGCAGATAACTTCACGGGTACTGCCCTAAGTAATAATATTTTGGGGTTAGCAGGAGACGATAGTATTGATGGTCTCAGTAGCAGTGACTATATAGATGGTGGTGAAGGAAACGACTCTCTGTTTGGTAACTCTGGTGATGACTGTCTATTTGGTGCCAGTCAACAAGATACTCTCAGAGGTGGAGATGGTTCCGATAGTGTATTTGGTGGTGATGGTAACGATCGCCTTTCTGGAGAAGCAGGTAACGATAGTCTTTCTGGTGATGCAGGCAACGACAACCTCTTAGGAGGAGATGGCAGCGATAGTATGACTGGAGGAGAAGGAAACGACTCTATTCTGGGAGCAGATGGTGACGATAACATAGCAGGTAATGCGGGTAACGATACCATTCGCAGTGGAGCTGACAACGACTCTGTAACAGGTGGAGATGGTAGCGATCTAATAGACGGTGGTTCAGACAACGATACTATTAATAGTGGTCCAGGAGCAGATACTGTTGTTGGGGGGTCAGAGAACGATTCAATATTTGGAGAAGGAGGTGATGACTCTCTGGTTGGTGATGATGGTAATGATACTATCGATGCTGGTCCTGGTCAGGATATCATTTTGGGTGATATAGGAGATGATAGTATCCAGGGTGGTGATGATAACGATGGTATTGACGGTAGTATTGGTAATGATACTATAGCTGGAGGTTCTGGGTCTGACCGACTGACAGGTGGTGCCGGGAATGATTTCTTCTTCTATGAAGTTGCAGACCAAGGTATTGATACAGTCAGAGATTTCGACCGACCAGGTGATGATGATACATTCCTGTTTACATCTGCTAACTTTGGCGATTTAACTAATGATGGTTTTTCGAGTGTAATTCTCCAGGATGAGAATATTGGATCGGAAGGTCAGAGTATCGGTGATGCAGAGCTTATTATTTTTGAAGGTAAGTTTGATAATGCACAAGCAGTCAATGCTGCCTTAAATGTACAAAATGGCTCAAGCGATCGCCCTGCTTTCTTTGTTTACCTAAATGGTCAACGTGGCAAATATGTCCTTGGTTATGACACAAGTTTAGCTGATGACAGTGTTCCTGCTTTTGAGCTTGGTATTCTCCAGTCTGTTGAACCTGAAGAAGACCAAATTTCCACCGTTATTGATGCTGGTGATTTTGAGTTTATTTGAAGTTAAGGGAACAGGGAACAGGGAACAGGGAACAGGGAAGAAGGAAGATTAAAAGTTTTGTGGAATGGGCATCTTGCCCGTTCCCGTTCCTAACATTTTTGGGACAGGCAGGATGGAGTAGGGAACAGGGAGGAGGGAAGATTAAAAGTTTTGTGGAATGGGCATCTTGCCCGTTCCCGTTCCCCGTTCCCGTTCCCCGTTCCTAACATTTTTGGTACAGGCAGGATGGAGACAGGCAGGATGCCTGCTCCCACTAATATGAAAAAAGTTAATACAAAATATTCTTTGTTTTGGGTTTTCTAGAATTTAAAACAAAAAAAATACCGATCAGGAAAAATTAAAATGGCACAAACAGAAAGAGTCAAACAACAAGTCGAACTACCACCACCAATTTTTATTCAAGGTTTAGGAGAGGGTAGTATTTTCAGCGACTCCATCATCGGGAGTACAGTCGCAGATACAATTTTAGCATTGTCTGGAGATGATACAGTTTTTGCCCTAGATGACAATGACGCTCTCCTGGGAGATGAAGGTCAAGACCAAATGAACGGGAATGCCGGAAATGATTTTCTCGACGGTGGTCCGGGAGATGATAGTTTACGAGGTGGCAAAGATTTAGATTCTCTGTTCGGAGATAGTGGTAGTGACATCTTATTTGGCGATCGCGACAGTGATACTATCTTGGGCAATGAAGGCAACGATACTATCTTTGGAGGTAAAGAGAATGATAGTATTGTCGGTGGTGGAGAGGACGATCTATTATTCGGCGACCGGGGGGATGATTTTGCTGATGGGGACATCGGTAATGATACAGTAGTTGGTGGAGCAGGTGACGACCGCTTGTTAGGAAATGATGGTGGAGATACATTATTTGGTGAAACAGGTAGAGATATTCTGGAAGGTAATACAGGAGATGATGTACTTTTTGGTGGAAGAGATGCAGACTCACTAGAAGGAGGTATTGGTGCAGACTTTCTCTCTGGAGACCTTGGTGCAGATACAATGACCGGAGGAATAGGACAAGATACTTTTAATATTACTCGTGACTCAGGAGGTCCAGGAGTCAGTAGTGCAGATTTTATTAATGACTTTAGTAGTGAAGATTTAATTGGTCTGAGCAATGGTTTGACCTTTGAAGAACTAAGTATCTTTGCATCAGAAGATAACCCCGATAATACTATTATTAGTGTAGGTGGTACGAACGGCGATTTTTTGGCAGTGCTAGAAGGAGTTGAAAGTAGCACAATAGACTCAAGTGACTTTAGAACATTATCACTTCCTACACCCACCCCTCCTGGACCAACAACTTCACCAGGTCCTACACCAACACCTACAGAAACACCTACACCAACGCCCACAGAAACACCTACACCAACACCCACAGAAACTCCTACACCAACACCTACAGAAACACCTACACCAACACCCACAGAAACTCCCACACCAACACCGACGGAAACTCCAGAACCTTCCAACAACCCCCCTGAAGCAGAAGACGATAACTTCAGTACAAATCAAAATGAACCATTAACTTTTACTACTCAAGAACTACTCGAAAACGACTCTGATTCAGATGAAGACTCTCTCAGTATTTCTGTCATCGGTACACCACAAAATGGTTCATTAGTACAAGAAAACAGTACAACCTACACATATACCCCTAATACTGGGTTCCTTGGAGAGGACAGTTTTAGTTACAGTATTAGTGACGGCAATGGTGGTTCTGATACTGCTCAAGTTAATATTAAAGTCAATGACTCACCGCAGTTAGTTAACAACCGAGGTATCATTGCTGAGAAAGGTGGACCAAGACAAACGATATTTAATAATAATCTTTTAGTTACAGATCCCGACAACACAGCAGAAGAAATTACTTACAATATTATTACAGCACCTATACAAGGTAATCTGACATTAGTTGATGATAGTATCAATGATGACGATACTTTTTCTCAAGCTGATATTAATAATAACTTGATTCTATATACCCCTGGTAACACAGCAGGCAGGTTTCCGTTTACCTTCTCTGTTTCTGATGGGGATAATGGAACAATTCCATCTACATCCTTTAGTATTACTGTTGTTGATAATGTATCTGAAGGTGGAGGTGGTGATAATACTATTAACGGTACTCCCGCAAGTGACTACATTCTTGGAAATGCTGGAGAGGATACTATTAGTGGTCGTGCTGGAAATGATGTTTTAGATGGAGGAGCAGACGAAGATTCTATATTAGGCGAAGCTGGAAATGATTCTTTGTTTGGAGCAGAACAAGCTGATACATTATTAGGAGGAGTGGGCAACGATACTCTAGATGGTGGTGCTGATAGTGACTCTTTGTTAGGAGAAGATGGGAGCGATCTATTATTAGGAGCAGAACAACAAGATACTCTCGCAGGTGGACAGGGTAACGATACCCTAGATGGAGGTACGGGTAATGACTCTCTATCTGGTGAAGATGATAATGACTCTCTATTTGGTAATGCTGGAAATGATACTCTTGGAGGTAATTCTGGTAATGATACTCTAGACGGTGGTGCTGATGATGACCTCCTGCTTGGCCAAACTGGTAGCGATCGCTTATTCGGTGGGTTAGGTAACGATAGTGCTGTTGGTGGGGTCGGTGATGACTCTTTGAATGGTGGTGCAGGGGTTGATACTCTTGATGGTAATGAAGGAAATGATTTTCTTCGTGGTGAGGAAGGTAACGACAGTATTAATGGAAATACAGGTGATGACTCTTTGAGTGGTGGTTTTGGTGCGGATAGGTTAACTGGTAATGAGGGAGAAGATGCCTTCTTTTTTGAGGTTCCCAATGAAGGAGTAGATGTAATTACTGATTTTAACGGTAGTAATGTAGATGTATTCTTGTTTAGATCCAATAATTTTGGTAATTTAACTAATCCTCCGGGCACTGCTACAGAATTTTCTAGTGTGATAATTTCTCTTGATAATTTGGGTTCCCAAGGTCAGGATATAAGTGGTGAAGAACTAATTATTTTTGAGAATAGATTTGAAAATGTGCAGCAAGTTAATTCTATTCTGAATAATCAAAATGGTTCGGGAACAAGTCCTGCTTTCTTTATCTATGTAAATAATAGTTTGAATAGTGAAGTTATTTTAGGATATGACCCGAATCTTGAGGATGATGTTAATCCTGCTTTTGATTTAGCAGTCCTTAATGATATACCTCTTGTTGCTGATGCTATTAGTACTGTTATTGATGCTTCAGACTTTAAGTTTATTTAAGGGAGTAGGGAGTAGGGGAGTGGGGGAACTTACAACGGTAAGTTTTTAAGATTTGACACGGAGACGCGGTGACACGGGGACGCGGAGATTGGATAGGGAAAAACTGGAGTGAAAAAAACATCCGTTGGCTATGGTTCCCGAGAAATAGAAGTCATATAATTGCGTCGATCATTATACAATTCGTAAGGGTGAATGGCCATTCGCCCCTACAATCTTTAATACTGAATAATATTATGTCAGGATAATAGCGTGATAAAAAAACTTTCTCCCTTCTAGCCTTTTCTTTCCTTCTGCCCTCAGCATAGCTGCCTTCTGCCTTACTTCCTACAAAGTGTAAGTAGGGTTTGCGCTCAAAAGTCTTTTAGTAGGGGTAGGAGACAGGAGACAACCCACCCCTAACCCCTCCCAGGAGGGGAATACAGGAGACAAGAGAAATTGGAATTATAGAGGAGGTAGGAGCTAAGTTTTGTAAGAATGATTTTTCTGCCATAATCGTCCCAAAATACTAGCTTTTTGAGCGTTTTAGACTGAAACAGGCACACTTTTTAAAGGCCCCAAAAAGGTACTTGTCTTTATATATCAATGCTTTTAGATTTATTCAGCAAGCCCTAAGTATTCAACCAGATATGATATAACACTGATTGTCAAAAATAAACAAAAGTTGTTAATATGAAAAAGTTTCAAAAAAATTATCAAATGTATGGTAAGCATTTCCTGCGGAATGCTGCGCAAACAGCTATTAGCTGTCAGCTCTCAGCAAAAAAAGGGGGTTTTAATAAATATAGACTGTTTCAGCCAGCTTTTATAGTAATATCATGTCCGGTTGAATAGTTACACTTAGGAGGAAAGAAGGCAGAAGGCAGCTATGCTGAGGGCAGAAGGGAAGAAAAGATTAGAAGGGATAAAGTTTTTTTATAACTTATTATCCGGACATGATATAAGTATAAATTCTGACTCAATTAGTAAAGCTTTTATCTAAAATTAAAAGCAATAGCTGAAGTCCGCAGTTCCTCCGGAGGAGGCTGGCTGATAACGCAGTTCTGACCATAGGAGGCTAGCTGACGGCTGTTTGCGCAGCATGACCTAGGAAATGCTTACAATCTATGGTTAAAATGAATTAGTTATAGTTGATTTTTTATAATTTGAAAAGTCTCTAATAAATATAGTTTATCTCAATTTCAGTAGGGCAGTTTTGAAATTATTAATACCCTGTAAAATTCAACAATATTATGGCTTATTAAAGTCAACAATATTACTACATAATCAAGAACTAAAACGACAAAAAAATATCGAGCTTGTCTCATATTAGCTAATGTAAATTATCTATTATTTAAGAGGTATAAAAATGGGTTCGTCAAATTTCGGTGCTCAAATAATTACAAGGATAATCAATGGCTTTCCTATCAGAGGTTTCATTGATGATTTTGGTGAGTTTGTACCATTACAACCAGTACCAACCCCAGAACCAACACCAGCACCAACACCAGCACCAACACCAGAACCAACACCAGCACCAACACCAGCACCAACACCAGCACCAACACCAGCACCAACCCCAGCGCCAACACCAGCGCCAACACCAGCACCAACACCAGCACCAACACCAGCGCCAACACCAGCACCAACACCAGCACCAACACCAGCACCAACGCCAGCGCCAACACCAGCACCAACACCAGCACCAACACCAGCACCAACACCAGCACCAACACCAGCGCCAACACCAGCACCAACACCAGCGCCAACACCAGCGCCAACACCAGCGCCAACACCAGCACCAACACCAGCACCGCGACCGACAGCAACACACCATGCAACAAAC
>NZ_JAAHHG010000426.1 GCF_010692555.1 Okeania sp. SIO3B5
TTTTGACTTTTGACTTTCGTGATTTGAGCTGATAAAACCTTACTTTTAACTTTTGAATTTTGACTTTTGAATTCAGTGATTTGAGCTGATAAAACCTTACTTTTAACTTTTGAATTTTGACTTTTGAATTTCGTGATTTGAGCTGATAAAATCTTACTTTTAACTTTTGACTTTTGACTTTTGACTTTTGAATTTCGTGATTTGAGCTGATAAAACCTTACTTTTAACTTTTAACTTTTGACTTTTTGATTCCGTGATTTGAGCTGATAAAACCTTACTTTTAACTTTTAACTTTTGACTTTTTGATTCCGTGATTTGAGCTGATAAAACCTTACTTTTAACTTTTAACTTTTGACTTTTTAATTCCGTGATTTGAGCTGATAAAACCTTACTTTTAACTTTTAACTTTTGACTTTTTAATTCAGTGAAACGATATTACTTCTCAGTAAATTCCCAAACTCCATCCCAATTTTTAGGCACACCAGTTATTGTTAACTCCTCAATTCTTTCCAAATAAAGTTGAGAAGTTTTGTCTGAAGAATTAACTGCTAATACTTTCTCAAAATAACTCTTAGCACCAACCAAGTCTCCCAAACGATAACACTCTAAACCTAATTTAAAATCTGCCTGAGTTCTTAATTTTAATTCTCGCACAAAATCTACTTCTCCATCCAACACTTCATAAACATTAATCGGTTCATCGCTACCCTTAACATATGCCCTATCTAGAAATCTAATTTGATATTTCCGAGGATTTTTTAAACTCTTAAAAGCTGACTCAGAAATTAATAAAGAAACCCCATAATACTTAGTCAAACCTTCTAAACGTGAAGTCAAATTCACATTATGAGAAATTGCATCTCCTGACATCCGAGTTTCCTCTCCCACTATACCAACCATAATATGACCCCAATGAATACCTATACCAATTTTAATCGGAAACAAACCATCTACCGAACTGAGAATCTGATTATATTCTTGTAATTTCTGAAGTTGAGAAATAGCCGACTGTACAGCATCATCAACACCATCAGGAAATACCGCCATAATACCATCTCCCATAAACTTAATAATCAACCCATTGCAAGCACGAACTTCTGGACAAACTTTTTGTAAATAAGCATTCACAAAAGCAAAAGTTTCTTGAGAAGTCATCTGCTCAGATATACTCGTAAACGAGCGAATATCAGAAAAAAATATAGCCATATTCTTACTCACACGATCGCCTAATTTCACATCAAGAATATTTTCTTTTGATAGCAGTTTTACATATTCCTGGGGTACAAAACGCTCGTAGGAATTAGTTATTTTTGATAATTGAATATGAGTTTTAATTCTAGTTAATAATTCATCTTTAGCAAAGGGTTTAGTCAAATAATCATTAGCACCAAACTGAAAACCCATAACTAAATCCGCGACTTGATTTTTAGCAGTCAACATCAAGATGGGCAAACTCTGAGGAGGATATTTTTCCCTAATTTTAGCGCAGACTTCATAACCAGACATATTAGGCATCATGACATCTAGTAAAATCATATCAAAATTGTTATTATCCAAAACTGCCAAAGCTTCTTTTCCATTTGATGCTTGAGTAACTTGATAGTTATTAGCCTTGAGGTAGTTGTTTAAAACTTGAATATTTATCGGTTCATCATCAACAATTAAAAGGTGGAAATCTCCCCCAGCTAAATAATTTTCATTGGGTGTGATGTCTACAGATGCTTCTACTCCCTCAATGAGATAATGAATACTGTTAACTGTAGGGACAAGAAAACTAGAAGATTCGGCTACAGATTGTTGAGAAATGGGTAGAGTAAAACTAAAACTAGAACCGACACCGACTTCAGAATTAACCCAAATATGACCGCCGTGGAGTTCGACTAATTGTTTTGTGACTGCTAACCCTATACCTGTACCACCATATTTTCTAGCTGTGGAACCATCTCCTTGTTCAAAAGATTCAAAGATGCTGTCTAGTTTATTAGCGGGAATACCAATACCAGTATCAGAAACAACAATCTTCAGTTGTTGAGGTTGTTGATATTGGTCTGTATTTTGATTAAAGTAGTATGATCTGGGGGGTTGAGAGGTAATTACCGTGGCAGAAATTTTCACTTGGCCAGACTCAGTAAATTTGATGGCGTTGCCAATTAAGTTGTAAAAAATTTGTTGCAAGCGATTTTCATCAGCGGACACTGGAGGCAAATTTTGGGGAATAGCATTGATTAATTGTAGATTTTTTTTATTGACTAATAGATTTAAAGTAACTACTGTTTCTACAACCGCAAAAAGATCGACAGGTTTAATTTGTAATTCTAGTTGATTGTATCTAATTTTAGAAAAATCAAGAATGTCGTTAACTAGATTAGAAAGACGACGAGCGCTAGAAACAATCATGTTTAAATTGGAAATAATTATTGGGTTGATTTCCCTTTTTCTTTCTAGCAGAAATTCGCCAATACCAATAATGCCATTGAGTGGAGTTCGTAATTCATGAGAGGTATTAGCTAAAAATTCGTCTTTGAGACGGTCTAGTTTTTTGAGTTCTTGGTTTTGTGTTTCTAGGGTTTCAAAGGAGTTTTTGAGTTGAGCTGCCATAAGGTTAAAAGACCGGGCAAGTTCTCCAACTTCGTCGCTACGGTCAATTTTAAGTTCGTTTTCCCATTTGCCTTCCGCAATTTCTTTAGCTGCAGAATTAACTTGTAATATTGGTTTAGTAATCCAATAAGTAGTAACTATTCCTACTAATATAGCTACCATCAGAGCAGCAATACTTAATAAAATGGTGGTACGGGTGTTGGCATCGATCTTTTCCATGAAATCACGTTCGGGAACGATGACAATTATTAGCCAATCAATACCTTTACCATCTTGAACTGGCATGATGCTAGCGTAATACCATTCTCCTTCAATGGGAAAATTAAGTTGTTCACCCCGATTAATTTCTTTGAGGTTACCAAATGTTTTTTTTAGATATTCTGCTGTGACTCTTAATATGGTATTATTACTATCAAGAGCTTGTAAACGTTCTATTTTTCTATTTTTACCAGATTCAGTAATCACAAACGGTTCAGAAATCAGGGAACTAGCAATTAAATTTCCCGATCGCTCTATGATAAAACTTTGTCCATTGGGACTAATCTTTAAGTTCTTGAGGAATTCTGTAATCTGTGTCAAGCTGCTTTCATTGGCTAAAACACCGATTAACTTATTATTAGAATCAAAGACGGGTTTAACAGCAGCTATATCTAAAGAAGAATTAGAACCAGAAAAGGCTGAATAAATAGGACTCCATGTAGGTTTACCTAGTTGTTTTGCTGCTTGATACCAGGAACGAATCCGAGGATCGTACTCTTTGACTTTCAATAATTTGCCGATATTGCCACGATCGTCTAGCTGATAAACTTGACGCAATGGTTGAGTAGCTTTAGTACGAATTCTCAAGACAATTTCTTCGCTATCGGGATTAATTTCAACGTTAATAAACTCTCCTTGTTCGTTGCCAAAGAAAAGATCTGTTTCCGATTTTCCCTGTTTGACAATTTGCCAAAAGTAGAGTCGCATTGTGTTAAAATCATAGACATTAAAGTTACGACTTTCAATTGCCTCATTGGTGAATCTTAGCACTTGATGGGACTTGTTAAGATACTCTAAAATGTGCTGCTGAATACGAGTGCTAATTTCCCTAGTTAATTGATTTGCGATGCTCTCAACAGATTGGTGTCCATTGGTAAAAGAAAAATATCCTACTAATCCAACGGCAGTAACAATTTGTACAATAAATGGGACAATCAGAACAGTTTTTAGGGGAAGTTTATTAAACATTTTGCCCAGGTATTAACGAAGTCAGAAGTCAGGAGTCAGAAGTCAGAAGTCAGAAGTTGTTTTTGTAACGGGGATTTTGAGCAACCCCCCCCAACTTGAATGTCGGAAAGGGGTCTCCTGTTATACGAATGTTAACGGGAGGGGAATTGCCGACCAATAAATGGCGAAACATCCGCTTAATGTCATCTCGGATAATTCGGTAAGCCCTAATTATTATTATATTTACTTCTCGCTCTCGGACGTTGTATGCAACGTCATATCATGTCCGGTTGAATAATTAGACTTTGGTGGAAGGAAGGCAGCTATGCTGGAGGCAGGAGGCAGAAGGTTTTCTCAAGAGTGTCACCTTAATTTTATACACGCTCCGATGCTATCGGACATGATATCACTACCTACTTCTCTACTCCCCATGAGGAAACGGAGACACGGGGACGCAGTGTGTCGGTGACATCCTATCTCCGCGTCTCCCCATCTCCCCATCTCCCCATCTCCCCATCTCCCCATCTCCCCATCTCCCAATCTCCCCATCTCCCCATCTCCCCATCTCCCCCATGAGGAAACGGAGACACGGTGACACGGTGACACGGTGACACCCCCTCTCCCCCTCTCCCCATCTCCGTGTCCTCAAGAATCCCCTCTCCGCGTCTCCCCCTCTCCCCCTCTCCGTGTCCTCAAGAACCCCCACTCCTTACTTCTCGGTAAATGCCCAAACTCCATCCCAGTTTTTCGGCACACCAGTTATTGTTAACTCCTCAATTCTTTCTAAATAAAGTTGAGATGTTTGATCTGAACAATTAACTGCTAATACTTTCTCAAAATAATTCTTAGCAGCAACCAAATCTCCCAAACGATAATACTCTACAGCTAGTTCAAAATCTGCCTGAGTTTTTAATTTTAGTTCTCGGACAGAATCTACTTCCCCATCAAGCACCTCATAAACACTAATCGGTTCATCTCTACCCTTAACAGATGCTCTATCTAAAAATCTAATTTGATATTTTTCAGGATTTTTTAAACTCTTAAAAGCTGACTCAGAAATTAATAAAGAAACCCCATAATACTTAGTCAAACCTTCTAAACGTGAAGTCAAATTTACATTATGAGAAAGTGCATCTCCTGACATCCGAGTTTCCTCTCCCACTATACCAACCATCATGTGACCCCAATGAATACCAATTCCGATTTTCATCGGAAACAAACCCATAGCTTTTAAAGTTTGATTATATTCCTGTAATGTCTGAAGTTGAGAAATAGCTGACTGTACAGCATCATCAGCGCCTTCGGGAAATACAGCCATAATCCCATCTCCCATAAACTTAATAATTAAACCTTTATAAGCACGAATTTCCGGACAAACTTGTTGTAAATAAGCATTGACAAAAGCAAAAGTTTCTTGAGAAGTCATCTTTTCAGATATACTCGTAAAAGAGCGAATATCAGAAAAGAATATAGCCATCTTTTTACTCACCCGATCGCCTAAATTAACATCAAGAATATTTTCTTTTGATAGCAATCTGACATATTCGTGTGGTACAAAACGTCCGTAAGCATTAGTAATTTTTGATAGCTGAAGATGAGTTTTAATCCGAGTTAATAATTCATCTTTAGCAAAAGGTTTAGTCAGATAATCATTAGCACCAAATTGGAAACCCATAACTAAGTCAGCTACTTGATTTTTAGCAGTTAACATCAAGATGGGCAAACTATGAGGAGGATATTTTTCCCGAACTTTAGCACAGACTTCATAACCAGACATCTTGGGCATCATTACATCTAGTAAAATCATGTCAATATTCTGTTCTTGCTCCAAAGCTGTCAAAGCGTCTTTTCCGTTTAACGCTTGGGTGACTCTGTAGTTCTTAGCTTTGAGATGATTATTCAAAACTTGAATATTTATAGGTTCATCATCCACAATCAAAATATGAAAGTTACTATTATAAATATTAGTATCAACAGGAGTTGTTTCTTCAGGAATTTCTATTTCCTCTTCGATATAATGAACAGTGTTTATTGTTGGAGTATTAGAAGTTTCTGCTACAGTTTCTTGAGAAATTGGTAAGGTAAAAATAAAGCGGGAACCAACATCCACTTCAGACTCTACCGAAATATGACCGCCGTGGAGTTCAACTAATTGTTTTGTGACTGCTAACCCTAAACCTGTACCACTATACTTCCTTGCGGCAGAACCTTCAGCTTGCTCAAAAGATTGAAAGATCCGGTCTAATTTCTCAGTAGGAATACCAATGCCAGTATCAGAGACAGTGATCGCTAGTTTTTCTGTATCCAGGTCAGAGCGATCGCCATTTTGAGATTTTGTAGGACGACTGCTAACTAATGCGGCTGAAATTTCAATTACTCCAGATTCAGTAAATTTGATAGCATTACCAATTAAATTATAGAAAATCTGTTGCAAACGATTTTCATCAGCATAAACTGGAGGTAAATTTTTGGGAATACTGTTGATTAATTGCAGGTTTTTCTTTTTTATAGAAACTTGGCTTAAAGCTACCACTACTTCAACCACTCCACGCACATCAACTGGTTTCATGTGCAGTTCTAATTTTTGATGTCTGAGCTTTGAAAAGTCAAGAATATCGTTGACGAGATTAGATAGACGACGAGCGCTATAAACTATCATACTTAAGTTGGAAGTGGCGACCGGATTCAACTCTCCAGTGCTATCTTCCAAGATAAATTCACCAAGACCAATAATTCCATTAAGTGGGGTTCGGAGTTCGTGGGAAGTGTTAGCTAAAAATTCGTCTTTGAGGCGGTCTAGTTGTTTGAGCTGCTCATTTTGTGTTTCTAGAGTTTGAAAAGAATTTTTAAGTTGAATTGCCATGAGATTAAAAGAGTTGGCAAGTTCACCTACTTCATCACCACGGTTAATATTGAGTTGATTTTCCCATTTCCCTTGAGCGATTTCTTTAGCCGCAGAATTAAGTTGTAAAATAGGTTGGGAAATCCAGTTCGTGGTGACTATTCCTACTAAGATAGCTACAATCAGAGCAGCAAGACTGAATAAAATTGTGTTCTTGGTGTTGGTGTTAATTTTTTCCATGAAGTCATTTTCGGGAACGACTACAACTACTAACCAGTCTATACCTTTACCATCCTTAACTGGCATTATGCTAGCGTAATGCCACTCTCCATCAATCAGAAAATTGATTTGTTTGCTACGTTCAATTTCATCAAAATTACCGAACTGTTCTTGTAGGTGTTTCGCCGTAGAACTTACTGTAATGTTATCGCTATCAATAGCAGATAAGCGTTCAATTTTTTTCTTATTATCAACTTCAATAGTGAGGAATGGTTGGGAAATTTGAGAACTAACAACTAAATCCCCCGATCGCTCCATAATAAAACTTTGTCCATTGGGACTAATATTTAAGTTTGTGAGAAATTCTGTAATCCTGGTCAAACTGGTCTGATTTGCTAAAACCCCGATTAATTGGCCAGTAGAATTAAAAATGGGTCTGACAGCGGATATATCCAAAGATGTATTAGCACGAGAGAAAGCTGGATAAATAGAACTCCATGTGGGTTGACCAAGTTTTTTTGCCGCCTTATACCAAGGGCGAATCCGGGGGTCATACTCTTTGACTTTCAGAAACTCTTCTGCATTACCTTGAGAATCTAGCCGATAAATTTCACGAACTGGTTGAGTAGCTATAGTACGAATCCGGAAGACAATTTCACCATTATCAGGATTAAGCTCAACACCAATAAATTCCCCCTGCTCATTACCGAAAAAAAGGTCACTTTCCAAATCCCCTTCTTTGATAATTTGCCAGAAATAGGCTCGCATTGCCCCAAAATTGTAGACATCTAAATTGTCACTTTCAATTGCATCATTAGTTACTCTTAGTACCTGATAAGATTTGTTGAGATAACTTAAAACGTGCTGTTCAATACGGGTGCTAATTTCCTTAGTTAACTGGTTTGCCAGAGTATCAACAGTTTGGCGTCCATTGGTAAAAGAAAAATATCCTACTAATCCCACAGCACTAACAATTTGTAGAATAAAAGGAACAATAAGGACAGTTTTGAGAGGAAGTTTGCTAAACATTTTGCCCAGTGTGAAAGATAGAGGTCTAAATAACATAAAAGTTTTAAGTTTATTTCTAATATATCTCTGAACTTGAATTTAGTCATGCCAATTTGAAAAAAGTAATGTTACAAATTATAGGAAACAATTAATAATTAATAATTAATCATTAATAATTAATAATTATTAATTAGGGCTTACCGATCTAATCTAAAAGCATTTATAGATAAAAGTTTTGGGTGCATCTCATATTTGCAAAAATACTTTTCTCCTATATATTCCCTGTTCCCTGTTCCCAGCTCCGGTGTTCCCTAAAAGCGATAAATTTTTGGCTTTATTCACGCATTGAGATGCACCCAAAGTTTTAGCCTTTTTATATCTGAAAAAAGTACCTACCTTTCAGCTATTTATACTCAAAAAAGTGCCCATTTTGGACAGGATAGTAGCCCAAAATTTACTCCCCTACTCCCCCGTTCCCTTACCGAATTATTAATTATTCATTATTAATAATTAAATAATTATGGTTTATACCAATTTGATAAATGTTTGCTACAAATAGGTAGAGTATTTCTTAGAATCCAGCAATTCTGCAATCCAGAATTCGTATGGGGATAGATTTAATACCATTTTTGATGTTGTAAATTATCTTTTTCGTCAAATAGACTTTATTTGAAAGTTTATTTATGATTTTTATTATTCGTAACATTCTTTTTTCAAAATGGTATTATACCAATTTGATAAATGTTTGCTACAAATAGCTAGAGTATTTCTTAGAATCCAGCAATTCTGCAATCCAGAATTCGTATGGGGATAGATTTAATACCATTTTTGATGTTGTAAATTATCTTTTTCGTCAAATAGACTTTATTTGAAAGTTTATTTATGATTCTTATTATTCGTAACATTCTTTTTTCAAAATGGT
>NZ_JAAHHG010000427.1 GCF_010692555.1 Okeania sp. SIO3B5
TTACAGAAACATATTTTGACCTTACCATTTAACTAACTCCAAAAATACCATATATAGGATTGCTTTTTCTATACCTTCTTGGTCTACTACTGCTTGCATGTCTACTACTTCAACCTTTGCTCTTTCTAAAGCAGGTTTCCATAACTGCATTAATAGGTTATATACTTCTTCAGGATTTTCTAATGACATGAACCTGCACCCTACTGCCTACTGCCTACTGCCTACTGCCTACTCCCTCTTTTATGAAGATGTCTAAATAGTTTTCCGACATAGTAGACACAATTTGGCAAAGTGCGACTACAATAGACTTGCTTGTAATAAATTTTTAAGAGGTCTATAGTATGGTAACATCCGCTGCTCCTGGCAATGCCTCAGTCTTCATAATGCCTTCGAGACAAGATTATACCCAGCCCACCGTGGCTCAAAAAGTTCAATCAAACCAGATTAGAACAAAATTGGACATGGAATTATTAGCCCTAAATTCTTTAACAGGAATTAATTCAGACACCATATTGCGAGTAGCGAGTAAATTGAATATAGCTCCCAAGTTAGCTGATGAACTAACTTTAGTGGTAGGTGAAAAACGGGGAATGTTGCCAAACCAGCCTCTCAAAACAGAGGAAGCAAAATCTTTCATCCTAGTTATATGTCACTTGGCAAAACAAAACCAAGCATTAATTCGTCGTGCAGTCTCATTAATGGAACAAGTTGCTGCTCAAAAGACTAAACCTCAATCAGTTACCTTATTAAGAGAATATCTAGATAAATTTGAAAAAGCATATAAACAATATTACAAATACTCTGAAAATACTTCCCACGATGACCCTGAACAATTAGGTCTTAAGTTATTACTTGATTTGTTATTTTATAGTGCTCCTCAAGGGTGTAGTCGTCATTGGTCAAGTCTGAAATTTTAGACCCCAAAACCATACTAAATTTTTAGTATGAAGTAAAATGCTTGAGCAGAATTCAAAATACCGATTTAACAAAAAACTCAAAAATTGATTGATTGATTGAAAAAGTTTTAACTTTCCCGGCCAGAAGTCCCACGCTGTAATTTCCAATTCAGCGTCGTATGGGAAAGCCGGGCGTTATATGTGTGGTTCATTTACAGCTCTACCACTAGATACAAAATGATTTTTCATAATTATTTATAGTGACTTTTGACAATTACATATAACAGCCACTATGATAACAAGTGTAGGTGTAAAGGTCGATATTTCAATGCTACTGAAATACAAGTACAAGCTTAAACCACATAAAAGGCAAGCGGTAATTATAGCTAATTGGTTGGAATTAGTCAGAAAGCAATATAATTACCGTTTAGCTGAAAGGTTGTATTGGTTTGAATCAACGCGCACACCAGTAAACACTTGTCCACTTAATGTTTCAGTAGTACCAGTAGAACGAATTTATAAAAACATTCCTGAATTTAGAACACAAACAAGAGACGGTAGAAAAAAAGACAGTAGTGGTAATTCAATAACTAAGAAAGGGGATAAACATCCAAATATAGTCAATGGTTATGTTTTGTGGGAGACTGTGCAACTGGCAGACTTGGCACAAACAAAACAACTATTCCCTGAATATAAGTCCATACATTCCCAAGTTTTGCAGGATGTTATCCAAAGAGTACAAACAACAATGGATCACTTTACCAAACCTGACAAAAACGGTAAAACCAGTGGGAGGCGGAAATTCAAAGGGAATCATTATTATAATTCGTTCAGTTATCCTCAGTTATCAAATACCAATATTGTTAAAAATGCCAACGGTCGTTTTTGTATCAATTTACCAAAGATAGGTCTAGTCCCTTTTGTCTTCAATCGCCCAATACCAAAAGGATTTAAGGTCAAGACAGGAACAGTAATCCGTGAAGCTGATGGTTGGTATATCAGCTTCACGATAGAAGATAAAACTGTACCTATAGAGGTTGTAGAAATTCAACCTACCTTAGATAACTCAAAAGGTATTGATTTAGGATTGTTGCATTACGCTGTTACCAGTGATGGTGAATTTATAGAAGTACCTAAGTTTTTTAGGTTCTCTGAGCATCGTTTATCTAAACTTCAGGTGAGATTGGCCAAAAAGTCCAAGCATTCCAAACCTTGGAAAATTCTCAAGCGTAAAATAGCAAAACTCCATCAACTAATATCTAGACAGCGCTTGGATTGGCAATTCAAACTTGCTTACCATCTGTTTTCAGATGTAAGGGTGATATTTCTTGAAGACCTACAGGTAGCTTCTTTACTCCGACGTTGCAAAGCCAAATTAGGAGATAATGGTCAGTTCTTACCAAACGGCCAGTCCGCAAAGTCAGGACTGAATAAGTCTTTGCAAGATGCAGCTTTTGGTCAATTTATCCAAGTTTTAGAGTATGTAGCATGGAAGCTTGGTAAAAGTATTGTCAAAGTAGACCCTAAAGGTACATCTCAACATTGTTGGAAATGCTTGAATAAAGTCTCAAAAAGTTTATCAGAGCGCTGGCATTCATGTAGTAATTGTGGACAGGAACTAGATAGGGACTATAACTCAGCCACCCCTCTAGCTCCCCTCCCGGGAGGGGATGGGGGTGGGTTGGATTGTTATCTACACAGGGGGAGGACATCACCTCTGTTAAAACTGCGGTCAGAGTTTCTCTGGCTGAAGAATCCCGCGCTCTCCCGTAGGGGAGCGTCGGGAGTATGTCAATACACCACCTTACAGGGGGTGCTTAAAATTATTTGGGGCGATTCGGATATGCACGCGGTCGGACGTTGACTATCCATCAGCAATTTTCCCTTCTGCCTTCTTCCTTCTTCCTTCTTCCTTCTTAAATCAAAGGTTTTCAAATGCCTTCACGAAGTTATACTCCCCCAACTTGTACATTAAAATTTACAGCTAGAGGTTTAGCGGCCTTAAAATGGATCGGTATTCCCAGAAAGCAACGTTTTAGTCTTAGTTTTGACGACCCCAGGGTATCAGAAACAGAGCATATTACACTGAGAGGCGGCCGCAGTGAATTAGACACTCTCCACAAAGTTGTTACCACTTATGTACAAGAATTTCTCAGTAAATCTCCTGAATTACCTCTAGACAATGAAAATAAAGGAGAAGAAAACAATAGCACTACAACAGAATCAAACTCACAAACAAAAATTCAGGAAGAGACAACCGAAGTTGCTGAAGTTGCTGATGCCAAACTTTCCATACCTAATTCCCCACCTCCAATAAACGGTCAAAGTATTTATCTACAACCACGAGACTTATTAAACCACGATCTATTTTTGGGGTCTCTAGCGACTAAAGAGTCAGGAAGTTTTATTACCATGAGTATGCTGCAACTATTTGACCTGGCGATCGCTCTAGATGAATGCCAAACAGATATACAGACATTGCCTCAGTTTAAGTCTGACGGTGAAGTTAAACCTCTTCCTGAATGGTTGCAGACTATGATACTAATTATTATCAGTGCTGGTTTAACAGCAAGCGCTATTAAATTATACGACCGCTACGCAATTATTCGCAAGCAACAAAATGAGCCTAATACTATCGCTTCTCCACCAAGCAATAGTTCACCAACACCAACATCAACATCAACATCAACACCAACACCAACACCAACAGTAACTCTATCACCATTACCAACACCACCAACAAATCTACCAACACCAACAATTATCAAACCATCCCCAATTCCCACACCATCTCCTCTTTTTCCTACACAAAACCCCGCGTCACCTGCTCCTAATAACGTACCACCACCTCTGATTGATTTTCCTCGTCCCTCTCAAAACCAGGAAAATGCTAGAACAGTCGTTATTCCGGCACCACCAATAATACTGCCACCAGTTCCTGTTGCACCACCAACAACACCGCCACCAATTCCTCCACCAGCAATACCTAACTATGGGGTGTCAGTACAACCGAGACCTCCCGTGCAACCGCCCCCAAATTTGCAAATTCCACCCGCACCAAACCAACCTTTGCCACCAGCACTTAATAGAGGGGGTGGGGTAAGACCTTATGTAGATGTGAGTCGTATTCCGGTTAATGTTCCTAGATCAATTGATTTACCGACCTTGGAAGATGTAGAACCAGTTGCTTTACGCGATCGCAAACCTATGGTTGATCCTAGTGAAAATCCTGGCAGGAAACCAAAATATACATTATTTGATCGAATTCCCCAAGTTGCAGAGGTAAGAGAATATTTTGAAAAAAGTTGGGAACCACCATCAGATTTAGATAAGAATTTGCAGTATAGTTTGTTATTAAACGGTGATGGTTCAGTGAAAAAGGTAATTCCAATTGGTCTAGCATCAGTTGAGTTTTATGGTAATACAGAGATGCCTTTAGAGGAAGAAACTTTTGTTTCTAATATTGAGGGTGACAAGACTGCTAAAATTCGATTGGTTTTGAGACCAGATGGTCAAGTTCAGACTTTTTTAGAGTCCTTGAATTGAGATACTCCCGACGTTTTTCTTGGTTATCGGATTACCATTACTGTCCTTTTCCCTACCGTCGCGTGTTTGTATTCTAAAGTCTGGAATGTTTTAATAAATTCGTTCTACTGGCACTACTGAAACATTAAGTGGACAAGCGTTTACTGGTGTGCGCGTTGCTTCAAACCAATTCAGCCTTTGAGCTAAACGGTAATTGTATTGCTTTCTGGCTAATTCCAACTAATTAGGGCTTGCTGATTAAATCTAAAAGTATTGACATATAAAGGTTGAGCGCATTTTTTAGTTAAAAAAAGTCCAAGCTTTTAGGTTGTAATGGTTAAAAAAATTAGCATTTTAGGCGTATAGTTGCCCAGAATAATTCCTTGATTCTTCTTCCTCCTGCCTCCTCTATAATTCCCATTTCTCCTGTCTCCTGTCTCCTGTCTCCTGTCTCCTGTCTCCTGTCTCCTACCCTTACCCATAAGACTTTTTCAGCAAACCCTAATTAGCTATAATTACCGTTTGCCTTTTATGAGGTGTTAGCTTGTATTTATATTTCAGTAGCATTCTAGTATCGACCTTTATCGCTACACTTGTTATTATAATGACTGTATGTTTTCTTATCAACAGTTATATTGAAGTAATTATGAAAAATGATTTTGTATCAAGTGGTAGAGCAGTTTCTGACATGAAAGCTCACTTAGTCTTGGTAACTAAATATAGAAAAAAAGTAATCAACCAGGAAATGCTCAAGCGCTTAGGAGAAATAGTAGACAATCTATGCACTAAATGGGACTGCAAACTAATAGAGTTCAACGGTGAACCCGACCATGTACATTTGTTATTTCAATACTACCCACAGTTAGAATTACCTAAATTTATTACTAACCTGAAATCTGTAAGTAGTAGAAGACTTAGGGCAGAGTTTTCAGAACAAATAAATCAGGTTTACTTCAAAGCTGTTTTGTGGAGCGAATCCTATTTTATAGCTAGCTGTGGTGGTGTCAGTATTTCAGTGCTAAAAAAGTACATAGAGAATCAGGAGGAACCACACACATAACGCCCGGCTTTCCCATACGGCGCTGAATTGAAAATTACAGCGCTGGACTTCCCGCCGGGGGGGTTAAGAAAGGAAGAAGGAAAAGGGAATACCGTTTTACCGAAGTCAGAATTCATAAGGCGCGAAGTCAGAAGTTATATCATGTCCGAATAATAGCGCAATAAAAAACCTTACCCTTTTAGACCTTTCTTTCCCTTCTGCCTTCTGCCTTCTGTCTTCTGCCTTCTTCAATAAAGCTTCTGCCTTCTTCAATAAAGACTTCTTTAGCGAACAGAAGTTTGCATAGTAGCAGTTTCAATTGGCTTCATAAAATATAGTTTCAGGAACTGCCAACCATTAGACAGATAAAGAGGTAACTTCTGGAAAAGCTTCACAACACCTGACTTATTAGAATTAGCGATCGCTGTTAACTTTTCATTATTCTTGACACAAAGTTCTAGTCTTTCATAAAATTGAGGATCTTCTACATCCAAAATTATTGGAAAAACACGTCCTGAAGTTTCATTAGTCTTCTCAATTACATACTTATCATAATCACGAGCATTCAAACCAATAGCAGCATAAAAATCAGCTCTTTGAACATCATTCAAGTACATAGTAGCGAACACAGAAAGTAAGAAAAATCTACACCACAATTTTGCTTGCCAGTCATTTAAAATTTGTGGTTGTGCCCTCATAATAGCATCAAAGAAATCTCCATGACGATTTTCATCCTGACACCAATTTTCAAAGAAACGGAAAATAGGATAAATTCTATCTTCTGGATGAGCTTCTAAATGACGATAGATAGTAATATAGCGCCAATAACCAATTTTTTCCGATAGATAAGTAGCGTAGAAAATAAACTTTGGTTTAAAGAAAGTATACTTACGACTTTTAGTCAGAAATCCTAAATCTAACGATAGATTAAAATCTGACATTGCCTTATTTAAAAAACCTGCATGACGAGCTTCATCTCTAGACATTAAATTGAAACATTCAGCCAAAATAGGGCTTTTATTTTTGAGGCGACGACCCAATTCTTTGTAGAGTAAAAAACCAGAAAATTCAGCTGTACAAGAACGTTCTAGAAACTCAACAAATAACCTACGAGTATCCCCATCAATATGGTCCCATGATTGGGCAAATTCTTCATCCCGAACAAAATGATGGCGGTTATAATCAGTACGAAATTCTTCTAGAATAGCTATCAATTCATCTTCATTGACTGAGATGTCCATTTTCGCCATCTCATCAAAATCTGTTGTGTAGAATCTAGGAGTTAGAATAGTTTCTTTCGAGGGAACTTTAACCCCTGGTCGCATTTCTTGAAAATCTGGTTTTTTTAGAGAATCTACCATAACTTTTGTTGTTTTCTTAATTTTATGAATCTATGGCTGATAGTGTGGGGTATTTTTAGATATCTTTAACTCCCCCCCCTGTTTTAATCTGCACCATTTATGTGGGTTACAGTTTAAAGGATGAGCAAAAAAGTATTATATTTTCCACGCTAATAGTTTACCAAGGTCTAAAGGACTGAAGTGCAAAGTTTTAGTTAAGAATTGCAAAGTATATATAACTAAACGGGATACCCCTTCCCGACATCAAAGTTGGAATTATTACTGTTTTCCCAATTATATTCTTGGACTAAGATAGTAATCATACTAAGTGCCCATAACGAAAATTAAGTAACTAGGCAAAAAAGTATATTGATTTCTGAAAAATAATTTTTTGGACTAAATGAATAGTATAAGATACAGTTACCTATTCTGGGGAGCTTGCATCCTAGGTCTTAACGGATGTCATCGTTTATACAATGGAAAAATTTTGACGGGTCTACTTTGGCTCTTTACTGGGGGTTTATTTGGAGTAGGCCAATTTATTGATTTGTTGTTAATTCCTAATATGGTAGAAGAACACAACACTAAAGTCAAAGCAAAATTAAGTACTTCATCCCAAGGAGTGCCACTATATCAATCAAATGGCGTGGTCTCTATGAAAGTTTCTCCTCCACAAACCCGTCAACAGTTAATGGTAGCTTTACTCAGGTCAGCTGCCACTAAAGGAGGAAAGTTATCTGTTAGTCAGGGGGTTATGGCAACAGGAGCTAGCTTTGCAGAAGTAGAAGAAGCTCTCAAGGAAATGCTCAAAACTGGTTATGTTAGTGTGGATAACCATCCAGAGACAGGAATTGTAATTTACGATTTCCATGAATTATAATTTTTCCAACTAATAATCATTGCAAATATATTTAGAGGTCTTCCATAGTTACTAAAATTAAGGTACTATAGTAGTCTGTCTATAAATATCTATACAATAACTTTCATGGCTGTACCAAAGAAGAGAACCTCAAAGTCTAAGACAAAGATGCGGAAATCTCAGTGGAAGCGCAAAGCAAGACTGGAGGCACAGAAGGCGCTATCTTTAGGGAAATCAGTTCTTACTCAACGTTCCCACAGTTTTGTATATCCAAGTGCTGAGGAAGAAGAGGAAGAGGATTAATCAATGGGAGAAGTGACGTTCTCCCTCGTTAAGCTAGCGCTATAACCAGGGCTTCCCTCCTTCACGGAAAAGGGCTTCCTGCTTCCAAGGTTGAGCATCTTCTTAAACTCCACAGGCAGCAACGATGAGACCCACCGCTGTTTTGTACAGAAGTTTCAGTACTCACCTAGCTACCTTCAAGATTTTACCTTCTCACGGAAATTACTAGGGCGTGTCATCAATTAAAGAGGTTGACATTAAAAGTATAGTATGCTTATGAAGAATAACTACAGGAATAATATGCTAAGGACTGCTCTAAATGACTAGACGTTATGGTTTGCGCATAGGACCAATGGGAACGCATTCAACATTTACTACCAGGCCGTGAAGGAACTGTAGGAAGAACAGCATGCATACAACCGCCTCTTTGTGGAAGCTGTTTTATACAGATATAGAGCCGGAATTCCGAACCAGAGACTTACCAGAAAGATTTGGGGACTTCCGTGTTGTCCATACCCGTTTTAGTCGCTGGAGTCGTTCAGGGGTCTGGGAAAGACTATTTCAAACTCTATCTGAGGATGCAGATAATGAATATGCCATGATCGATGCCACTATTGTTCGTGCTCATCAACATAGTGCCGGGGCGAAAGACAGTAGTGCAGAACAGGAGAACATTGGCCGTAGTAAAGGGGGATTGAGTACTAAAATACATGGGGTAGTAGAGTGCGACTCGTTCCTATTAGGAGCCTCTAGCAACTAGAGGGGTATGAATAGGGCAAATACGAGGCCACAGCGGAAGAGCCTGCAATAAGCGAGGCCACCAAAGAAGAGCCTGTTAGATA
>NZ_JAAHHG010000428.1 GCF_010692555.1 Okeania sp. SIO3B5
TGTCTTCCCCTCCTGGGAGCAGGGCTGTTTCAAAGTATTGTAGATTAAAGATGAGCGGGAGAACGGGAGTAATGGGCATTGTGGAACAGTGAAATTTGCCAAAATTTGCCGATTTTGAGCGCGATTAAGCATCCCTTTTACTCTAACTAAAATGGTGAAAAGTCAACTTTTAATCATAAATTCAAAGCCCTCATCCCCGTGTCTGGTGTGTCTCCGTGTCTGGTGTGTCTGGTGTGTCCCCGTGTCTGGTGTGTCTGGTGTGTCCCCGTGTCCCCGTGTCCCCGTGTCTATCGAGAATGAAACAGCACTGCCCTCCTGGGAGGGGCTAGGGGTGGGTTGTCTCCTGTCTCCTACCCCAACAAAAAGACTTTTTCAGCAAACCCTAATTAGGCTTTAATTTGTACTAATAAGCCGTCCGCATTACTATAAACATTAGTTCGAGCATTGTTATGATAACATCAACTTTTGAGTCTTGAGCAAAAAGCAATATTTGTAGATTAATGGGGCATTGAACCCCATTAATTTACCGCCTATTCATCTCGCGCCAAATCAGAGATTATGGCGCAAGACTTCTCGACGATTTAGCTAAATTTTTAGGAAAAAATGACTGAAGTTTTAGATGTCTTAGTTGTGGGCGCTGGTATTAGTGGGTTAAGTTTAGCCCATGCACTGACAAAATTAGGTAATAATTCCCCATTAAAGATTTTAGTTGCAGAAAGCCAAAATCGAGTGGGGGGAAATATCACAACAGTTTCTTTAGGAGACTTTCTTTGGGAAGAAGGGCCAAATAGTTTTTCTCCCACACCGGAATTGTTAAAGTTGGCTGTAGATGTTGGCCTAAAGCAGGAGCTAGTTTTTGCCGATCGCAAACTGCCTCGCTATGTTTACTGGAATGGTCAATTATTACCAGTGCCCATGAGTCCAACAGCTATGCTACAGTCTAAGTTACTGAGTGATGGTGGTAAGCTACGCGCCTTGGTTGGTGCTTTGGGTTTTGTATCGCCTGCTATTGGCGATCTCTCAGATCAAGGGGGAGAAGAAACTGTATCTCAATTTTTCCAGAGACATCTTGGTCCTGAAGTAATGCAGCGACTGGTGGAACCTTTCGTTTCTGGTGTTTATGCAGGAAACCCTAGTCAACTTAGTGCTACTGCTGCTTTTGCTAAAGTGGCTAGAATGGCTAACTTAGGTGGTGGACTTGTAGCTGGTGCTTTGCTGTCTGCTAAAAAAAATCGTAAGTTCAAGGTTGCTCCAGACCCTAATATTCCTAAAACTAAAACTGGAGAATTGGGTTCTTTTCGAGGTGGTTTGGAGGCATTACCAAAAGCGATCGCCTCTTATTTAGGAGAAGCAGTTAAATTAAATTGGTATCTTACTGGTATTCGTCGGACTGAACAACAAACTTACATAGCAGAATTTTCTACTCCCAATGGTACTGAGCAAATAGAAACTCGTACTATTTCTCTTTCTACTCCCGCTCGTGTTTGTGCAGAGTTATTCAAAACTTTGCAACCTGAAATTGCTTCTATCTTTAATGAATTTTATTATCCTCCTGTTGCTTGTGTAGTCTTGGCATATCCTGATACTTCTATCAAGGTTAAGATAGATGGCTTTGGTAATTTGATTCCTAGAGGTCAAGGTATCCGGACTCTTGGTACTATTTGGTCTTCTACTTTATTTTCTGGTAGGACACCACCAGGATGGCAAATTTTTACTAACTTTATTGGGGGTGCAACAGACCCGGAAATTGCGAACTTAGATAGTGAAGCGATCGTGCAACAGGTACATCAAGACCTTTGCCAAACTTTATTAAAAAGTAATGCTGAACAACCAAAAGTTCTCACGGTGCATTTATGGTCTCGTGCTATTCCTCAATATAATTTAGGCCATAATTCTAGATTGGAGCAAATTAATCATGGCTTAAAATCTTTACCTGGTCTATATCTGTGCAGTAATTATATTGGTGGTATAGCTTTGGGAGATTGTGTTCGACGTGGCACAGAAGTAGCTACTGAGATTTATCGAGGTTTGCAGACTTGATATTTTAGAGTTTCAAAGGAGTCAGGAGTCAGGGGTTAGGAGCTAGTTAGGATCAGGAAATCAATAAGGAAGTTTTCGGTCGTTTTATCTCAACGTTGGTTGAAGACCCGCGCTCTCCCGAAGGGGAGCGTCGTATGGGAAAACCAATCAATTTTGAGGTTTTGTCAATAGTATGTTAGACTTAAAGTTTGGCTGCTGGGCTAGCAGTGTCAGTCTGTGGAGCGACCGTAAGACCGAAAAGAGGCTCGACCTTGGAGGCTGGTGCATTGAAGCAGAAAGACCTAATCAGCGATGGTTAGGAATCCCGCGCTGTCACGCAAGTGCAGCGTCGGGAGGATGTCAATGATAACTAATTCAATGATGGAGGGATACTAAGGTTTCCTGTTTATCCCTCCACCTCTTAACTTTGGTAATATTATCTTTAAATCGAGCTTTTTCCTTAGCTTAATGTTATGTTTGACACTCCACGGAGTTTAAAAAATTCTATTGGTACAATTGTCTTTGGTTGGAATAAAGGTCAGAAAAATCAAATAGATAATGGTCATAAAAAGAATTCAGAATTTGTACCAATTCCTACAGCTAGACTCAAAGAAAGAATAGCTCAATTATGTGAAGAGTAGGGGATTCTATTCACAGAAACAGAAGAAAGTTATACAAGTATTGCTTCATTTTTAGATGGTGACAATCTACCTAATTATGGTGAAAAACCCAATGATTGGAAACCTAAGTCCTTCAGACAAGCTTTCCTACGGAATGCTACGCAAACGCTTTTCATGTCGCGCAGCGAAACAGGAAAAAGAATAAAGCGTGGTTTGTATAGAAGTAGTAATAATTGGTTAATTAATGCAGACTGTAACGGGGCTGCAAATATAATCACAAAAGTAAGCAGAAAGCTAAGTTTAGACGCTATGCCAACTGTGTAGGGGCACTTTGACTTGTCCCCAAAGAGTATATCTTTGGTCAGCTAAAAATAGACGGAGCAACACGGATTTATCGGTGTTGCGTAGTATCTGCTTAGAATCCCCGTGACTTGAGTCCGGGGAGTAGTCAAGATGATTACTTCAATCAAACATCAAGCTTATAGCCAATGCCCCTAACCGTTTTGATTTTTGGAGGATTATCGTTACTATTCTCTAGTTTTTTGCGTATTTGGCCAATATGCACGTCAACAACTCGCTCATCTCCCATATATTCATAATCCCAGACTTCCTGGATTAAATCAGACCGCTTCCAAGCACGGCCAGGTTTACCTGCTAGGCAGTGTAATATATCAAATTCCAAGGCCGTCAAAGCAATTAATTCTCCATCTACTTTCACCTCTCTACTCTGAGGGTCAATTGTCAGGTTTCCTAATTGGATACCCTCTGGTTGTGAGTTGGAAACTAATCTCTGACGTTTTAATATGGCTCCGACACGAGCGCCTAATTCTACTAAACCAAAAGGTTTTGTGATGTAATCATCTGCACCCTCTTTAAAACCGTGTAATTTACTATCCTCATCTGCAAGACTGGTTAACATTAGCACAAATACATTCGTATGACTTTGCATTTTTTTGCAAAGTTGAAAGCCTGTTGTATCAGGCAAGTTGACATCTAACACTACTAAGTCTGGTGAAAATTTATTAAATAATTCTAGAGCTGTTTTACCATCTCCAGCAGACTCTACTTGATAGTTTTGTTGACTCAAATACCGATGAATTAAAGTTCGGATGGCTGGGTCGTCATCAATCGCAAGGATCTTTACAGAGGCCATGACATAAATATCAGGATAAACTAACTATTATATAACTAAATTGCTGTTTTCAATTAAGAATTAGCAATATTTTTTACAAAAGTGGAAAGTTTGTTCTATTTTAAAACTAAAGTATGGTTTTGATGATTGCTGATAACTAAGGCAATCAATTATAGCTTAAATTATTTTATTATACTCGTCTATTTAATCTCATCAAGAACAAAATTTTCATTTTTTTACTTAGACAATTTTTTTTAAATATATTTTTGAGAAGTTTAAATTTGGTGAATAGTTTAGGTATTAACTTTAGTAATAGTAATAGCATGACTAAACTTATATCTATAACTATAACTAAAATATGTCTAGACTATCTCTGTTAAAACAGGATGCTGAATAACCAAAAGTTCTCGCTGTGCATTTATGGTCTCGTGCTATTCATCAATATAATTTAGGCCATAATTCTAAATTGGAACGGATTAATAATGGCTTAAAATCTTTGCCTGGTTTATATCTGCGCAGTAATTATACTGGTGGTATAGCTTTGGGAGATTGTGTTCGCCGTGGCACAGAAGTAGCTACTGAGATTTATCAAGGTTTGCATACTTGATATTTTAGAGTTTGAAAGGAGTCAGGAGTCAGGAGTTAGGAGGAAATCAAGAAGGAATAGAAAAAGTAAAGTTTTCGGTCTCTAATTAAGCAGACATGATATCAGTAGGAAAAATCGGTATTGCTGAAATGTAATGGTAAGCCAGTGAAGGTAAAATTAAAAAACTTATGTTTTGTGTTGATATTTAATCAGAAGTTATATTGTGTTCGCTAGAAAAGTTATAATCAGGATCGTAGCTTTGCTCTAGCCCTACTTAAATTTGGCGGTGGGGCATCCCGTCAGTAGTAAAGCTGATCGAGTAACCGAAGCAATAGCTGGTTTTGATAAAAAGCCCACACTATAATCTTTGATTCAGTGTGGGAGTATGTCACCTTTGGAATATTATTTGTTCAAATCGATCTTTATTCCTTGACTGAATTTATGTATGATTATCGAAATCAAATATCAAGCTTATAGCCAATACCTCTAACAGTTTTGATCTTTGGAGAATTGTCATTATTATTATCTAGCTTTTTGCGTATTTGGCCAATATGCACGTCAACGACTCGCTCATCTCCCGTATATTCATTATATTCATAATCCCAGACTTCCTGGATTAAATCAGACCGCTTCCAAGCACGGCCAGGTTTACCTGCTAGGCAGTGTAATATATCAAATTCCAAGGCTGTCAAGGCAATTAATTCTCCATCTACTTTAACCTCTCTACTCTGAGGGTCAATTGTCAGACTTCCTAATTGAATGCCCTCTGGTTGTGAGTTGGAAACTAATCTCTGACGTTTTAATATGGCTCCCACACGAGCGCCTAATTCTACTAAACCAAAAGGTTTTGTGATGTAATCATCTGCACCCTCTTTAAAACCATGTAATATACTATCCTCATCTGCCTCACTGGTTAAGATCAGCACAAAGACATTGGTATAACTTTGCATTTTTTTGCAAAGTTGAAACCCTGTTGTATCAGGCAAGTTTACATCTAACACTACTAAGTCTGGTGAAAATTTATTAAATAATTCTAGAGCTGTTTTACCATCTCCAGCAGACTCTACTTGATAGTTCTGTTGACTCAAATACCGATGAATTAAAGTTCGGATGGCTGGGTCGTCATCAACCGCAAGGATTTTTACAGGGGCCATGACATAAATATCAGGATAAACTAAGTACGATATTTTTAAAACTAAAGTGGAAAAGTGATTGTCTTTTCAAACTAAACTATGGTTTTGATGATTGCTTATAACTAAACCTAAACGATCAGTTAAAGCCTAAATTATTTTATTGTAGTCACTTACTTAATCTAATCAAGAACTAAAGTTTAAAATTTTTTCTTGAGAAAATTTTTCTTAGATATATTTTTGAGCAGTTGAAGTTTGGTTAATAGTTAGGTATTAACTAACTATAGTCATAGCATAAGTAAAGTAGTTATACCTACAACTAAATATACCTACAACTAAATATACCTAAATCATTATATCATAGCAAAAGTAACTTACTGAAACTAATTCTTAGTCTGAGTTATCACAACGCTCGACTAATTTGTAGATTTCATCCCTCTGGAGCAATAATACTATAACTTATATTTTTTATCTTTTTTACTACAACATACTTAAAATTTTAGGTAACATATCCCTAGGAATCTTGGTAAGAGCTACATTTTGCCCTTGTATTCCATACTTGTTGTAAAATGTACGGATAGTCCTGACAATATAATTTACAGTAGTTTCTTTTCCTTGTACTACTTCATTATTGATACGATTTTGTTGCTCGCCAGTATAAGCCAGTAAGTGATAATCCAAAGCTGATTCTAAATTACTCATTTGACTGTCTTTGTCTGATGTAATGTTGGCTTCTACAGCTATTTGATAATAAGCAAGTCCAACATTATTATAAGTGGCCAACAAATCAAAAGTAAGCTGAGAAGGAGAAAAATGTTGAGCTACACTAATAGCTTGGGAATAAGCAGCGATCGCTTGATGGAAAAGTTGAGCTCGTATTTGATGTTCCTCAAATTGCTTGGCCAAATGCCAATAAGTAGTACCTAAGTTATTTTTTGTTGCAGCACAAGCAAGGGGAGCAATTTCTGGAGTTCGATATTTTAAAGCTTCTAAATAAGCATCAACAGCTTTTAACATCAAAGTTTCTGATGGCTCTTGCTGAAATTGAGCTAAATTCCAATAAGCTATGCCCAAGTTATTTTGAATCATGGCATAGTTAAGAGGTTCAATTTCTGGGGTAAAGTAATCAATAGCTTCACCATAAGCTGAAATTGCTCCTTGTAAATGAGCCACTGCTTGAGTATGTTGAGCCAAATTCCAATAAGCTGCACCTAAATTATTTAAGGTCGAAGCATAATCTTGAGTATGAGTCACTGTATCTAAATACAAGATTGCTTCTTGATAGGCCATAACTGATTTTTCCCAATTCTTTTCTGCTTCTTGATAATTAGCTAAATCTCCGTAAGCTAGACCTAAGTTTTTTTGTAATCTGGCATAAGTCTCTTTCTGAGATGGGTTAATCTCACCTATAGCCATTTGATATAAAATAATGCTTCGCTCTAAATAAACTAATGAATCAGACTTACTAGATTTGATTTGACGAGATAACATCCAGTAAAGAGTGGCAAGATCGTTGAGAATGTCAAGAACAGGAATCTGGGATGGAGAAAATTGGCTCATATTTCCTGTATCTTGAAATGTCCACTCGATTACCATTTCATAAGCACGAATGGCAATAATTAAGCTTTGTTCTGATACTTCCCCTGTTAAGACGCGATCGCGATGAAAGTCCCCTAAAGCTTGATAAGCTATGGCTAGTTCTGGAGATGGATATTTGGACTTATTTAAATCTTGAATCTGTTTGAGAATTTGAAACTGTTGTTTTTCTAGGGATGTTTTTTCTTCACCAGACTTTCTAGAAATTTCTGACCATACTAAATTTGCTAGTTCAACTAATTCCCACTTTGGAAGTGGGACATTCTCCCGTTCTTGGTCAAGGCCAATGGGTAACTCTGGTAATTTTTGTGGAGCGGGTGGGAGAAGATGAACTGTCAGATTTTTTGATTCAACATCAATAGTAGTGTAAGACTTTTGTTCTAATGCCATTAATGGTCTTACAGTATTGATGGAAGGTGGGCTAATTTTTGGAGATAAGAAAGATTTAGAGTTTTGTTGATTTGGCAATGATGATTTATTTTTTCTAGGAGCTATTGGGGTGGGGTCTCCTTCAAATTCAAATATTCCTGTGTGCCAATGCCAAAATTCTGGGGCGGACTGTTTGATAGTATTGAGCCAAGGTCGATTTACCCAAAGTAATATACTGGATTCTAGGGTAGATAGATTTGTTTCTATTTTTTTGAGATTACTAATAAATGACCATTGAACTGTTGAGGGTTGTTTGGTTAAGCTTTCTACTCCAATAATTTGAAATCCTAATATTTGATATTCTTGTGTTTTTTGATATTCAGAATTTTCGGTAAACCATTGATTAATTTGAGTTACTGGATTAGGATTATTTAGATTTAAGTTGAGAGTAACAAATAAAATATTTTTATTGTTATTTGGCGTTTTTTCTGTGTAGTCAATAGTATTGGTTAAATCTACTTCTAGGTTTTCAACTAGGTTGTTTCTTAATTGTTGATTATCACATACAGCTATAAAAATTTGGCGACGTAGATTTAATGATAGAGCTTGTTTTAAGCGTTGATAGATTTGCCAATTCAATTGAGAAATTGTTGTGGACTCAGTGTCTATCACAGTTCTATTAGGGGGGTAAGTTTTAGGTGGTAGGTTTTAGGTGGTAGGTTTTAGTTAGTAGATGGTAGGTTTTAGGTGGTAGGTGTTGGGTGTTAACCAATTTTGTGTGAGATGGCACAGAATTATTAAATTTATTAACTTGTCTATCTGGATCTAAACTCAATTCTGATTAATTTATCATTTTATACAACTTCTTATGAACTTGGTACTAATTTTATAATTCTAAAATATAAAAAATTAGAGATTATTAGGTATGAAGGAAAAAAGCAATAAATAGGGTTGAAATTTTAAATTTATATTGATTTAAAATTATTAATGTATAAATCAAAGCAATAAAAATCTTTTCTGAGTTTAGCGAAGTCAAAATTTATCAAATTTTCAATAACTTTCCATGCTTCTATTCTCTATCTTATCTTTTTTGTTTTTAGATAAAATCCGGTTGAATTGGAATGATATAGTTTCCTTTACTATCATTATTACTGCTGTTTAGCCCTAGGATTATGGAAAACTTTTACCGAAAAATTGGGTTTAAAGCCTTGCCCTTTTAGGGCAACTTTATGTTATACTTATAAAAGCGGCAAAGGTATTTAACCGCTCTAAAAACCTAGCTACTAATCGTAGCAAACTAGCACCTTGAA
>NZ_JAAHHG010000429.1 GCF_010692555.1 Okeania sp. SIO3B5
GTTTAAATCATTCAATGATTGCTGCAATGGTATAGCAGAAACCTCTGATAACCATTCTCTATTTTCAGTTTTTTTAGCAGATGTGATAAACTGTTTTTGTAGTTCAGATAAGTTGGGTTTATTTTCTCCTAATTTATACTTTTCTTGGCAGGAAGCTAGACTATCATTCACTCGCCACACGGACACAACCAAATAGCTTTGCGCTCTAGGTATTTTTGTCCCGGTGTGGGATAGATACGATACTTAAATCTAGCTTTCATAACCTGACTTTTAAACTAACAACATGATAACATATTTATTGAAGAAAAACCAATTTAAAAGTCGTCCTAGAAGGGCAAGGCGCATACCCCAATTTTTCGGTAAATGTTCTAGTGTTTGAATTGACAATTATAATTATATAGCAATCTTATTTAAGTTGTGAGATGTTGTAAAATATAAAAAATATTACATTTTGCTTAACATCCTACATTATATTTCATTAGCTTTCGCATAAGCTTCTAACTTGTAAGAGTCTCAAATTAAAACTAATTTTTAATCATGTCCCCTACTTCTTCTTTAATAATCCGTCGCCCTCGTATTCTTCTACCTAATGGAGAATTTCTCGTCGGTGATGTGCAAATTCAAGGTCGAGAAATTATTCAGGTTGCTCCAGAAATTTCATCCTCTGAAGCTCCAGAAAAAATTATCGATGCTGAAGGCTTAACTTTATTACCTGGAGTCATCGACCCCCAGGTACATTTTCGGGAACCTGGATTGGAACATAAGGAGGATTTATTTACTGCTAGTCGAGCTTGTGTGAAAGGTGGTGTTACTTCTTTTCTGGAAATGCCTAATACTAAACCTTTGACTACTACTCAAACCGCATTGGATGATAAGTTACAAAGGGCAGCTCAAAAATGTTTGGTTAATTTCGGTTTTTTTATTGGGGCAACGGCAGAAAATTTACCCGATTTATTAACAGCTAATCCTACTCCTGGGATTAAAATTTTTATGGGTTCTATGCACGGACCTTTATTAGTAGATACGGAGGAAAAATTAGAACCTATTTTTGCTAAAGGAAAAAGGTTAATAGCTGTTCATGCAGAAAATCAAGCTCGAATTGATGAAAGAAAAAAAGAATTTGCTGGAATTTCTGACCCTGCTATTCATTCACAAATTCAGGATAATGAGACTGCTTTGTTGGCAACTAAGATGGCTTTGAAGTTGTCGAAAAAGTATGAGCGGAGGTTACATATTTTGCATACTTCGACTGGAGATGAAGCTGAATTATTGCGTCAGGATAAACCTAGTTGGGTAACTGCTGAAGTTACGCCTCAACATTTGTTATTAAATACAAGTGCTTATGAAAAAATTGGTACTTTAGCTCAGATGAATCCTCCTTTAAAATCTGCTTGGGATAATGAAGTTTTATGGCAAGCTTTGTTGGATGGAGTAATTGATTTTATTGCCACAGATCATGCACCTCATACTTTGGAAGAAAAGAGTAAAGGTTATCCAAATACTCCTTCGGGAATGCCTGGGGTGGAAACTTCTTTGCCTTTAATGTTAACTCAAACTATCCAGGGAAGATGTTCTGTTGCTCAAGTTTCTAATTGGATGTCTACTGCCGTTGCTAAAGGTTATGGCATTCCGACAAAGGGAGCGATCGCTCCTGGTTTTGATGCGGATTTAGTATTAGTTGATTTGGATAATTATCGCCCTGTTTTAAGAGAGGAATTAATGACAAAATGTGGGTGGAGTCCGTTTGAAGGATGGAGTTTAACTGGTTGGCCTGTTGTTACTATTGTTGGGGGAGAAGTTGTGTTTAATCGTGGTGAATTTAATTCTGATTTTCGGGGTCGAGCTTTGAGTTTTTCAGATATTTCCTGACTAATTATAGAAGAAGGAATAAAGAAGAAGAAAGAAGGAAGAAGGAAAATCTTAGGTGATTAAATATTTGTAGTACGGGCATCTTGCCCGCGACGGGTGTACCTCACCCTTAGTGGAATCTGCTGTAATTTTTCCCTATTGCCAAAGCAATTCTTTGGCGTTGCTGAAATGTAATGGTAAGTAGCTGAAGGTAAAATTGAAAAACCTACTGTTTTGCGTTGATACTTAACAAAACTTACGCACGGACACTAAATTCAGTGAGGGCGTTTTGCTCCGCAACATATAAAGCGGAGCTTGGCGCTAGCCAATGCCATTCGCTCCTACATATGGCGTTTTCAAGGCGAATTTGCGTAAGTCCTGATTTAATCTAAAAAATCATTACCATTCAGCAACGCCAACTTTTTTCCCGCACAAATTTTTGACATTATGTTGAGCTACAAAAGAAACAGTCTAAAAGGCTAAATATAATTTTAACTAATCAAAATATCTTAAAGATTTGTTTATTCAAATCAAAACTACTTAAATTTAGGCAAAATTATTAAAAATTATCTAACGTACTTGCTTTATTACAGCGATTTGTAT
Organism: Okeania sp. SIO3B5; assembly: GCF_010692555.1. Taxonomy (GTDB): domain Bacteria; phylum Cyanobacteriota; class Cyanobacteriia; order Cyanobacteriales; family Microcoleaceae; genus Okeania. The sequence continues at coordinate 2,452 of NZ_JAAHHG010000429.1, forward strand.
CATACTTTAAACATTGATATGATGCTCTACTTGTATCTAACAGTAAAAATATTCTGTTTCTAGGAAGCTAAAAGCCAGTATTTACGTTAAAACCATCCTAAAAATCATAATTTGAACCTCACTATAGATAACGGCAAAAAAACAAATTTCCAATAAGCATAAATACTTGAGTAAATGTAGCTATTGACAAATTCCTTTTTGTTGGTATCTCAACGTAAGCTTTTTTTCGATTAGAGATTAAGTCAGAGGAGAAAAAATTAAAATGTATAAAAAATCAAAAGATCTAACAGAAATCATCAGAAAAGTAGACAGCCTTTCACCAGAAGAACAACTATCTTTAATATCTTATGTAATAGGTAGATTAAAAATGTGTGAAATCAAAAAAAAGCCTAGTAGAGATTGGAAAGACTTAGAAGGAATAGCACCTAATTTACTAGAAGGAATGGATGCTCAAGAGTATGTTACTCGGATGAGACGAGGAGAGTTTCCCGAGTTAGAAATTCAACAAAAGAAATTGAGTAATTAACAGTGAATATAGAAGAAAGTTTCCAGGATGTAACTCATTTATTTATAGACACTGCACCAATTATTTACTACGTTGAACAAAACCCCCGATATCTAGAAACGGCAAGAGCGGTATTTAATTATATTAGCGAAGGTAGTTTAATAGCAGTAACTTCTCCAATTACTTTATCTGAATGTTTAGTACGTCCTTATAGTTTAGGACAGACACAATTACAGCAATACTTTATTGACGTTATTGTAAATGGTAATAATACGATTTTTGTACTTATTGACAACCCTGATATAGCACTAGAAGCAGCTCAAGTCAGAGCAAGATATAATCTACAATTACCCGATACTTTTCAAATAGCTGTAGCATTAGCAGCAGAATGTGAGGCATTTTTAACAAATGACAATGTATTTAGAAGAGTAACAGAATTGACTATATTATTGTTAGATGAATTAGAAATTTGAAGTAGGTTTTAGCTGTTGCCGACATAATATAGATATATAAATATAGATATAAGGAATAACAGCAAATTCAGACAACTTGTTTATTTATAACTGCAAATACGGTTTATTAGCAAAAAACTGAAACAGCATCGCAACAGAAAGTATGAGACATAAAAATCGCTTATTTTTACCACACAAGTTTTTCATTTAGTTTAAAATCATCAGGCAAAAGTTTAAGATTATTACCTAATTTTAAAATATAGTTTTTTGTGATTTTTCCTGTCTCCATATATGGTTCTAGTAAATATAAATTTTTCAGTGCTTCTACTAAAGTAGTTATATTTGTCAGTCTTTTGATTGTGACTCCAAAATTATTGCAACTTGCTAGATTTGGGTATACAGCTTTAAAGACTTTTTTTGAAAGTTCGTACTCAAATAATTCTGCAAAAACAAAAATTACTTGTCTTAAGTTAACTGAATAACAATGTGTTTCTGTTTCATAAGAGCAAAAGCGTTTTTTTGTTCTGTGACGAGTTCTATTAAACAATAATTGACCCATATTTTGCTGACATATAACCAAAATCAGAGGTATATTTTTAGTATCATCAATTCCAGCAATAAACCCACGAATCATATCCCAATCTTCTCTTGGAACTGTAATACCATTGATCGTTTTTAATTTAACCGATGGGAATAAAGGAGTATTAGCTAATTTTAATAGTCGGTGCAACTCAGAAAGTTTCGGGCTTTTTTTTGGCAGATATTCTTTAACTTTAGTATCATTTTGTAGTGGCTTAATTTGCTCAATGTATTTTTTCTCTAAATTATCTAATTCTGATAGAGGTGCTTCAATATAGTAGATATAAACTTTATCCAATCCTTTTCTAGCAAACTGTTTGTAACGATGATGAGTTTTTCCTGCCCAACGCTTTCTTAAGTTTTGAGTTTTACCAATATAAAATATGTTATTTTGCTCATCAGCTATGAAATAAATTCCTGGTACATTAGGAAGAAGAGAACGACTTCGTGAACTACCCCAACTTGCTACGCTGAAGTTGGGGCTTCTGAACTCACAGGGGAGTGCCTCAAGACGGACTTACGCCCAGCTTTTGGTCTTACTTCCCCTCCTTCAGCAGTAGTCCTGGTTCCCAAGACCGATAATTGTCTAATGCCTTCTACTCTAATATTCTTGCTGGCATTTTCATCCCTATCATGGTGTGTGCCACAATTCGGGCAAGTCCACTCTCTAATCTCTAATGGCATTTCTGACATTTGGTAGAGACAATTACAGCAAGTTTTAGAACTAGGAAACCATCTGTCAATTTCTACTAACAAACCACCTTTTTGTTGTAGTTTATAGTCAAGGAAATTGACAAATATTCCCCATCCGGCATCAGATATTGCTTTAGCTAGTTTATGATTACAAACCATACCCTTGATGTTCAAATTCTCAACGACTACTACCTGATTATCATTGACTATTTTTCTGGATAATTTGTGTAGAAAGTCTTGACGGGTATTACTAATACGTTCGTGAACTCTAGCCACTAGCTGGCGTGCTTTTTGCCTTGATTTACTTCCTTTTTTCTTACGAGCTAATTTCGCTTGTTTTCTGGCTAAGTTTCGCTCATGTTTCTTGAGATGTCTAGGATTCTCATATTTAGATGTTTTTTCTCCATCATGGGTAATACAGAAATCTTTTAATCCCAGATCTATACCAACAGTCTTACCAGTTAACACAATCTCAGGAGTTTCTTGTTCAGTGTCGAATAACAATGAGGCATAATACTTTCCTGTGGGTGTTTTAGTAATAGTTACAGTTTTTAATTGACCGTCAAACAATCTATGAATTGAGGCTTTAATTACCCCTACTTGGGGGATTTTCACTCCATTGTCAACTACTTGACAGTTTTGAGGATACTGTGCTGATTGCTTCCCATGATAAGATTTGAATCTCGGGTACTTAGCCCTTTTTTCAAAAAAGTTCTTAAATGCCTTGGTTAAGTTGAGGGTTGTTGACTGCAAAACCTGGGAATAACACTCTTTCAACCATGCAGTTTCTTCAGATTTTTTGAGCTTGGGCAAAACTTGATTCAGAGCAACTTGGCTTAATCCCTTGCCTGTTTGTTGATAAGTTTCATTGCACAGGTTTAAGGCATAATTCCACCACCATCTAGCACACCCCATGACTTGACTTAGTTTTTGGGATTGTTCAGGTGATGGGTAGATTCTGACTTTGATGGCTCTGTACAAAATAGGGCAGAAAAACTCAGGTTGACAATAAATTATTATGGCACAAGAAAAGCTGAAAGTGGTCGCTTTTGCGGATTATCCACTGGTGGCAATTCATCCCCACCCTATAGAGGCAGGGCTGTTTCAAAGTATCGCAAGTTAACGATGAGCGGGAGAATGGGAGTAATGGGGATAAAAGAATAGCAAAATTTACCAAAATTTGCTGATTTTGAGCGCCAATAAGCGTCCCTTTTGCTCTGACTAAAATGGTGAAAAGTCAATTTAATCATAAATTAAAAGCCTCCATCCCCGTGTTGATCTGTCTGGTGTGTCCCCGTGTCTATTGAGAATGAAACAGCCCTGCACCCTATAGAGGGATGGGGAATTCTTGCGACATTGGGTTAAAGAACATTTGCCAGAAAATTTGGGTAAGTTATCCATAATTTTATCTGCTCAACTTTTCGACGAATTTACATGGAATAAGCTGTAATACAAAAGCAAAATGAAAAAAACAATTTATTTAGCTAATCCTTATGGTTTCTCAAAGCAACAAAAAGAACTGTTACTTCCTCCTATAGCCGAAAAATTGAAATCTTTAGGGGCGGAAGTTTGGGAACCATTTGAACGAAACAACCAACAAGACTTCTCAAAGCCAGGATGGGCATACATTATTGCTCAAGCAGATTTGAGTGATGTAAGAAACTGCGATGCTATATTTGCTATTGTCAATGGCACACCGCCTGATGAAGGTGTAATGGTTGAATTAGGTGTGGCGATCGCCCTCAATAAAGAAGTTTTTCTGTTTCGAGATGATTTTCGTCGCTGCACAGATAGTGAAAATTATCCACTGAATCTTATGATATTTGCAGGTCTACCAGAAAAGGGTTGGGAAGATTATTATTATCAGTCTGTGGAAGAAATTGATTCAAAAGACAAAGCTTTATATAAGTGGCTAATGGAAGATTCTGAAATTACTTAAGATCAGATATTATCCCCAAAATCAAATATAAACAGGATTTAGGTAGAGACTCTACTTATGGCGAGGGCGAATGCAATTCGCCCCTACAGATGTTGGTTTAACAGTCAATTTGCGTAAGTCCTGATGGTGTCCGTAGAGGGTTTGATATTATTTGTCTTTCCTCAAACCATAAGCAACAGCACTAAACATTAATAAACCTATTGCAGAAGTAGGCTCGGGAACAGAGGTACTAGGTTCAGGTTCAGAACCTTCTACTGCCAGTGGAGAAAAATTATCAAATGCAAGTCCAACACCATTTGTATTTCCCGTAAAGACTAGACGAATAGCATGAATATCTTTTTGTGGGCGGTCAAAAGACCAAAGCCAAGGAGAAGCTTCTAAGGGAGCAGTTTCTAAGGGAAAAGTACCAGCAGGGCTGACGATAGAATCAATCACAGATAAATCAGACCCCAGTGCTTGAACTTCCCATTGTTCAAATGTTCCTCCTGAACGACCATCAATATCCCAAATTTCGGCCGATGCAGCATTTGTTGGGGAAGTATAAGAAATTAGAAGAGATTCACCATTAGTTAGTGAACCAACTCCCCGTAGAAAAAAACTACCTAACCTGCTTTCAAAACCAGGAGCAGCTATATCAACTCCTCCTCCTTTTGTTGATACAAAACCTATTACAGGATCTGAAGAGCCAACGGCCTCCAACTTGGGTAAAAGTCCGGCATCGGGTAAACCATCCAGATTACGGTCAATGCCAAAAGTTACGCCCAAAGATGAAAACTGATTTGTGATTGGCATATTATCTACAGCGACACTTCCATCAGGAAATTTACCATCCACAGGTTCAAAATTAATCAGAGATGCTGCATTAACTGAAGAATTGGGCAATACACACACAGAGGTAGCTACCACAACACCCATCAATACTTGTTTGATTTTGGTCATAATTATTCGGTCAAAAATACAAAGTTGACATAGAGGGGTTTTATTTTTTTCCCTCTATTAATCTCTTTGTCTAAGGTTTTGACTTTTATGCACCTAATAGTAATGGGTATATGCAAGGTTCCTACGGGATAAATAAACATAGGACTTACGCAGATACGCTATATATAGTACTCAAAACTATTGTCCAATAGTTACTGGACACTATACATACTGCCTTTGCGTAAGTCCTGTAAACATCTAAATTATATCCAAATCCAAATCAAACTTACCAATAGAAATTAATTTAGCCTGCCGCCCACATAGAGTTTCGTCAACAATATTTTCTACATTAGAAAAACTCAAACAAACCCGCAAAAAATTAGGAGGATAATAAACTAATTTTTCAGCCCATTCAATGGCGACAATACCCAAAGGTACTTCCAAACCCTCCCAATAAATCTCCAAATTTAAAGCTTCAATTTCAGAACTTTCTAAGCGATATAAATCAAAATGATAAAGAGGAATTCTGCCAGAAAAATACTCATTAATCAAAGTAAAAGTAGGGCTATCAATTGTTTCTTTTATTCCCAAACCAGTACCAAGACCTTGAACAAAAGTAGTTTTACCACTACCTAAATTTCCCTCCAATAAAATTACACTACCAGCAGGCAAAATTTCCCCTAAACTTTTACCAAGATTGTGAGTTGCTGGAGTATTTTGTAGTGACAAAAAAACTTCTTTATTCATAACTATTTATGGCTTGCTGAAAAAGTATTATGGGTCATTTCAGTTATCAGTTATCAGTTATCAGTTATCAGTACCGACCACTAAAGCTGGAGGCAAGAAAATACTGAACTGAATATTTTTTCATCCCCTTAAAAGGCTATCCCTTACCCATAAGTCTTGAAACCCTTGTGGGGAGCAGGGGAGCAGGGAGCAGGGGAGAAAGGAGAAAAAATCATAGTAGCTAATACCAATTTGATAAATGTTTGCTACAAATAGCTAGTGCCGCTACGCGGAAGTCAAAAGTCAAAAGTCAAAAGTCAAAAGTATTGATCCCACATTCCGCACTTCAGTTTGTATCATTAAAAGTAGTATATAAATCCGTAGCTTTGTAGGTATTTATACTATACAAATCATCTCAATTACTTTTTTCGTCGATCAAATTCTGAGTAAGAAATTTA
>NZ_JAAHHG010000043.1:0-9323 GCF_010692555.1 Okeania sp. SIO3B5
TTGTATAGTTGGTAGATGGGGAGATGGGGGGATGGGGAGATGGGGAGATGGAGAAATATTTGGTAATGGTTGAAGATGGAACATTTTTTTATACCGAATTAAACGGATTTGATATAAACAATCAAGCAAGTATTTATGCTTAATTGTTTACTTAATCATGACGGCTATGATTTTCTCCTAAATTATGACTTCTGATATAGAATCCGGTTATATAGTATATGTTGATAATTCTATAATTACTTAAATATTTAATCTCCCCCACTCCCCCACTCCCCCACTCCCCCACTCCCCTACTCCCCCACTCCCAACTATACAATAACTATTCAACCGGATTCTATATGACTCCTGACTCTTTCTTTTATCCTACATTTTCTAGTGCAGAATATGGGCTGTCAGGAGTATGTCAAGCCCCACCATTGTAAGTTCCGTGTATTTTTCCATTGAACCAAAGTTGTTGCAATTGCCCAAAGATGTTTTCCGAAAGATTAGGTAATGCAGCTACAGAAGCATTTAAGCGAATATGTTCGGCACAAGAAGAACCCGAAATCACAGAAGTAACAGTTTGATGGTTGAGAATATATTTTAAAGCGATCGCCGACATAGATAAATCAGTATCCTTAACAATTGGCTTAATCAGATTAACCATTTCTACCTGTTTAGCTACCCAATCTTCGGGAGTCCATAATCCGCGCCAATCCCCTTCTGGAAACTTATGATTTGGTGTCCAATTACTAACTAATGCACCCGAACTAAATGGACAGCGTGCTATGATACCCACACGATGTTTTTCAGCCATCGGAAATAATGTATATTCAGGTTCTTGTTCCATGATATTATAAACCGCTTGAATAACATCAATTCGTCCAGCTTCAATGTGACTATTGGCTTCACTCGCGCGGCGATCGCCAACGGATATTCCAATTGCTCTAATTTTACCCTGTTCTTTCAACTTCACCATCGCTTCATACCATTCTGTACAATGCCCCCAGGCTACATTCCAGGTATGCAAAAATAAAATATCAATGCACTCTCGCTGCAAATTTTTGAGGCTAGTTTCACAACGATTAATTATCCAATTTGGGGAAAAGTAATCCTCAATCTTACTTTGAGGTTTGGGGGACCAATCATCGCATTGAGGTGGAATTTTACTAGAAATTACTACAGATGAATTTCCCTGTAATGCTTTCCCAATCACCTGTTCGCAATAGCCATTTCCATATTCTAAAGCCGTATCTAAGTAATTAATATCTGCATCTAAAGCAACCTCAATTGCCTGGATATATTCCGCTTCCGTTTTTTTACCCCAGACATCTCCTGACAGTTGCCAAGTTCCTAAACCTACTTCACTAATTTTGATCTCGGTTTTTCCTAATTGACGCTTTTTCATGGTTACGTTTTCTGATTTTATTTAATTATCATTTACCTTATGGGTTTAATATCATGTCCGGATAATTAGACATCTCCAGAAAAGAGGGAACAGGGAACAGGGAACCTACCCCTCGCCCCTCCCCCTCCCAGGAGGGGAATAGGGGAATAATTGATAATTTATGGATAAGAATTGATTTTATTTTTGATTTTTGGAGATGTCTATTAGTGACAAAAAAACTTTCTATCTTTAAACCTTTCTTTCCCTTCAGCATAGCTGCCCTCAGCATAGCTGCCTTCCTTCCTCCTAAGTGTAACTATTCAACCGGACATGATATAATACTCCACCATCACTCGCGTTGCTCAAAATTAATTGTTTGGGGGAGCGTAGACGCGGAGCGGCTTGTCGAAGACTATCCCTATGGAATTTTCCCTTCTGCCTCCTGCCTTCTGCCTTCTGCCTTCTTCAATTCAGACCTCGAATGTAGAGAACAAGGTTAATTTCCGGGTCTATTTTCTGATTAAGCCAATAAAGTGGGTACAAGTTCCCTTCGCGAGATGATTGGAGTAAATACTCGGTCACACCAGACCAACGTGCAGGTATTCCATAATCATGCCAAAGAATAATAGCTTGCTCATTGGCAACAGATAGAGCTAACTTAGTATCGTTCTCAACGTAGTGGTATGAATGCGATCCGTCAATAAAAATCAAGTCAAACTTATCTGAAAAATCTTCCGCACTTAGGTTAGCTGTATCTTCCTTAATTTGCTTAATTCGGTTAGCTGTTGAACGACCTTCAAACAGGAGTGGCGTTTTATCTTCCGGAAAGAATTGTGCATTCCATCCACTAGAATTGAGGCGAGGAGTCTGACCATCTGGTAAGTCAATAGTTACTAATTCTGCATCACCTCTTAATTGGAGAGCCAAATTGTGGGATGTCCAACCCTGATAAGTACCAATCTCTAGAACTCGCTGGGGCTGAAGCCAAAGTGTAAGAGCTGCTAGCATTGCCATATCCGCGTATGAAACACCCCCATTGTCAATCACAGCACCTACTTCAAGGCATGGGAACTGGCTATCTAAACCAGGGAAAAGTTTGAATAGATGTTGGCGCTCAATTTCATAGGGGCCTGCAAACTCTGAGTTGCGTGAATCTATATCTAGAGGATTTACAAATGTTGACGGATATTTCATTTCAGTTATCAGTTATCAGTTATCAGTTATCAGTACCTCATGGAATAGGGAGGCTTGAAATATTGAATTTTCTTCTCTTGGTCGATTAGATATGGCGAGGAGACCCGCTCTTATCAGAGCCGCTCCGCTGTTAGTGTTTGCGGTAGCATTCCGGAACGGAAAGCTTTGCGGTAGCAAACGCCATCTCTCGACCGCTTTTTTTATCCCCTTTAAAGGGCAGGATAGGAGGCTTGAGACCTAATTTTCTGGTCATAATACTCCTGTCAACTTATAGTTGATATCATGTCCGGTTGAATAATTAGACTTTGGTGGAAGGAAGGCAGGAGGCAGGAGGCAGGAGGCAGAAGGTTTTCTTTCATTGTTACCTTAATTTTATACACGCTCCGATGCTACCGGACATGATATGACTTTCTTTTTTACTCAAAACACGCAATTATTGTTAGCTGCCTTAAGGAATACAACAAAATTAAAGCAAAGCTCGAAATTGCTACTAGCTCTTGATGGCGGTAATAACTGGTTACAAAATCCTAAAAGCTTTACTAAGCAATACTTTTGACTTTTAACTTTTGACTTTTGACTTCCGCATGGCGGCACTAGCTCTTGATGCTTTCGCCTCCTGCTAACTGAGCTATCCTTTCAGTTAACGGATTGACTATTAGCTGGTAGATTTGATATATACTAGAAATATCCTGCAAAGGAAAACGCTTTACTTGCCAAGAACCGTTGAGTTCACACCCAAACTCGTGAGGATAAAACCGACCGAAAATCCATCCGTCAGCTTCTTGTTCTGTTGTTGTCTCAATGCGAATCCATTTCCACACCATTTCAGCAACATCATAAATCCGAGTTTCAGGATTAGTAGGCTGTGGATCGATAATCGCAATCCAACATTCGGGTTGATCTGCATCAACTAAATTTGGATCGTCACATCCTACCCAAGTCCAGACAAAGGCTAGATGCTGTACTTGTTTTGCTGGATAATCGTCAATAGGAGTATCGTCTACTAAATGATCGGCATTAACATAAAAGCGACCTAACCAAAATGGTAGCCCTGAATCATAAGGAACTTGATGATTCAATAAACTATAATTATCTAAAAACATATACTGATAATCACAAACCGCGAAAAGTTTATTTGCACATATAGGTAAAAGTTTTTTCGCGTTCTGCTCAGATGCAAAGCGATTATCTAGAACTTTAAACAGACTTCCGATCTGCTGGTGATAAGCTAGCATTACTTTGTAGCTTTCAGCAATCTGCTCCATAATATCTTTTCTCATCATAACAGGTTTCTCCTTTCCTTGTTATCGGATTACCATTACTGTCCTTTTTTCTACCATCTCGTGTTTGTATCCTAAATTCAGGGATATTCTGATAAATCTGGTGTACGGACGTTCGCATTTTCGTTACCGCTAAACTCAACAAAAATGCGAACGTCCCTACCACTGAAACATTCAGTGGACAAGCATTTACTGGTGTGCGCGTTGTTTCAAACCAGTTTAACCTTTCAGCTAAAGGACAATTATATTGCTTCCTGGCCATTTCTAACCAAATAGATAATTAGAGATTATCATAAATAATATCATGTCCGGTTGAACAGTTATAAATAAATAACGACGTAGGAGTCAGGAGTCAGGAGTCAGGAGGGAAGAAAGAAGAAGAACTGGAGTTGAAGGAGAAAGTTTTTTATTACTAATTATTCGGACATGATATCATACCAGATGATAGCCAACAGTTACCGAATTATTAATTATTAATTATTAATTATTAATTATTAAATAATTCTGGTTTAAAGCCTCCCCTTTTAAGGGAAAAAAGCGGTCGAGGGATGGCGTTTTGCTCCGCAACATATAGTTGTTTAACTTAAAAATGAGACGTTTTTTCGTCTGAAACTTCCTCAGAGCAAGAAAGCTTTGTCTCAATCTAAAGTTAAATGACTATATAAAGCGGAGCGGCTCTGTCAAGAGCGGGTCTCCTCGCCATATCCAATCGACCAAGAGAAAAGAAATAATATCTCCTGATATTCAATCCTCTCGGTTTTAACCAGAGGTAATTATCAATTATCAATTATCCATTATCCATTACTGAATAGCCTCCTTGAACAAGTTACCATTATCGGCTAAGATTGATATTTCAATGCTTTCAAGGAGTTAATTTGTTAACAATAAATCAACGCCAAAAAGTAGTTAAGATCGCATAATAACTGAGTTTAATTTTACGAAATAATAAATATGGCTTACAGAATAAACCGTCGCGCCTATGCTGAAACTTATGGACCAACAATAGGCGATCGCGTCCGTCTAGCTGATACAGAATTATTTATAGAAGTCGAGCAAGACTATACCACTTATGGCGATGAAGTAAAATTTGGTGGAGGCAAAGTCATCCGCGATGGCATGGGACAATCTCCCATTGCCAATGCCGATGGCGCAGTGGTTCTAGTCATTACCAACGCTCTCATTCTCGACTGGTGGGGAATTGTCAAAGCAGATATCGGCATCAAAGATGGTAAAATCTGCAAAATTGGCAAAGCAGGCAATCCCTACATCCAAGATAATATAGATATTATCATCGGTCCGGGAACTGAAGTTGTAGCGGGTGAGGGCATGATTTTAACGGCAGGTGGCATTGATACCCATATTCATTTTATTTGCCCTCAACAAATTGAAACAGCGATCGCTTCTGGTATCACAACTATGTTAGGGGGAGGAACAGGTCCTGCCACAGGTACTAATGCGACTACCTGTACTCCCGGTCCTTGGAATATTTACCGAATGTTGCAAGCTGCTGAAGCTTTTCCGGTAAATCTGGGTTTCATGGGCAAGGGTAACAGCAGTCAACCTCAAGCTCTAGTTGAACAAGTATTAGCAGGGGCGATGGGATTAAAATTACATGAAGATTGGGGAACTACCCCGGCGGCGATCGATACCTGCTTAAATGTTGCGGATGAATACGATGTGCAAGTTGCTATCCACACCGATACTCTCAATGAAGCAGGGTTTGTAGAAACCACCATAGAAGCTTTTAAAAACAGGACAATTCACACTTATCACACTGAAGGTGCGGGAGGTGGTCACGCTCCAGATATTATCAAAGTCTGTGGTCAAGCAAATGTGTTACCTTCTTCTACTAACCCGACTCGTCCTTATACTCTCAATACTTTGGAAGAACATTTGGATATGTTGATGGTGTGTCATCATCTAGACCGAAATATTCCAGAGGATGTGGCTTTTGCAGAGTCTCGTATTCGCCGAGAAACTATTGCTGCTGAGGATATATTGCACGATCTAGGAGCATTTAGTATGATTGCTTCTGACTCCCAGGCCATGGGACGTGTGGGAGAGGTGATTATTAGAACTTGGCAAACAGCTCACAAAATGAAGATTCAGCGCGGACATTTGAGTGGAGAGTCTGGGGAAAATGATAATTTGCGTGCTAAACGTTATGTGGCAAAATACACAATTAATCCAGCGATCGCTCATGGTATTGCTGAGTATGTGGGTTCGGTGGAAGTGGGAAAGTTGGCAGATTTATGTTTGTGGCGACCTGCTATGTTTGGGGTGAAACCGGAAATTGTGATTAAGGGAGGAACTATTGCTTATGCTCAGATGGGAGATGCGAATGCAAGTATTCCTACTCCACAACCGGTGGTTATGCAGCCAATGTTTGGTAGTTTTGGGGGAGCGATCGCTGCTACTTCTTTAACTTTTGTTTCTCAAGCTGCCCTGGAAAGTGGTATTGATGCTCAACTACAGTTGAGAAAGTCAGCAGTTGCAGTAGCAAATACTCGGCAAATTAGTAAACAAGATATGAAGTTAAATGATGCTTTGCCAGAAATAGAAGTTGACCCGGAAACTTATGAGGTTAGAGCAGATGGGGAGTTGTTAACTTGTGAACCTGCAACAGTTTTACCGATGGCACAGCGATATTTTCTGTTTTAGGAGGTTTCAAAAAAGGCAGAGGGCAGGAGGCAGAAGGCAGAAGGGAAAGAAGGGTTCCAACCTATATCCCGCACGACAAAACGTAGCATAAAAATACAAGTCATGCATCGAGTGCGTAATTCTGAGGTTTCCTACGGGGCGTATAAAGTGCGGAAGTAATCCCGCACACAGCCCCTCCAGAATGTAATATCATGTTCGGTTGAATACTTATAATATCTGCGGATCGAAGGCAGCTATGCTGAGGGCAGAAGGCAGAAGGGAAAGAGCAAGGTTAGAAGGCAGAAGGTTTTTTATAACTGATTATCCGAACATGATATAAGACGCACTCAAGACAGTCAAAAGTCAAAAGTCAAAAGAAAATTTAGGAGACAGGAGACAGGAGACAGGAGAAAAGGGAATGAGCATTGAAAAAGTAGATGGTTTTCAGCTCTTATATCATGTCCGGTTGAACAGTTATAAATAAACACTCAGAATTCAGCAATTCTGCAATTCAGAATTCAGGAGGGAAGAAAGAAGAAAAGAAGGAGAAAGTTTTTTATCACTAATTATCCGGACATGATATTAATGCTCAAAAAGTTAGCATTTTTAGCGCATAGTTGGGCAAAAAAATTCTCCCCTACTCCCCTACTCCCCTACTCCCCCGCTCCCCTACTCCTTAAAAAAGACTTTTTCAGCAGACCCTAATTATGAGCCAAGGTTAGAAGAGAATACCATCTCCACTGCCAAGACTAACAAGGGTTTCATCCACATTCAGAAGTTCATTCTCCTCAGTATTTTGGGAGGAACCGATAATACCATCGTCATTGAGGTCTACATTGAACTCTGATTCTATAGGTAAGAGGTTATCGCCAGATAACCAACCGGACTTACCGTTGATTACACCCTGTTCATCAGTGTACCAAACATTGCCTTGACTCTCCTTGCTGTTTGCGCCGTCGAGGAGGAAGCGATAGCCACCCTCCTGATCAGCTTCTACGGCTACACCATCCCAGTTAGAGTTTTTGCTGTCGTTGTAGCCTTTGCCTTTCTTATTCTGAAGTTGCAACTGTTCTTGTGTGTCATTGTTGACGATCCAATAGTTGCCATTTACTGAATCTTTGGCAAAGGCTGCTGTGCCATCGTCTTCAACGATCGTGATTTCAGGTTCGCCACCAATCTCACCATCGTCATTGAGGTCTACATTGAACTCTAATTCTATAGGTAATAGATCGTTGCCAGATAGCCAACCGGATTTGCCGTTGATTACACCCTGGTCATCAGTGAACCAAACATAACCTTGACTCTCTCGGTTGTTTTCGCCGTCGAGGAGGAAGCGATAGCCACCCTCTCCATCAGCTTCTACAGCTACACCATCCCAGTTAGAGTTTTTGCTGTCGGTGTAGGTTTTGCCTTTACTATTCTGGAGTTGCAACTCTTCTTGTGTGCCATTGTTGACGATCCAATAGGTGTTATCTAGTGAATCTTTGGCAAAGGCTACTGTGCCTCCGTCTTCAACGATCTTCATTTCAGATTCGCCACCAATCTCACCATCGTCATTGAGGTCTACATTGAACTCTAATTCTATAGGTAATAGGTTGTGGCCAGATAACCAACCGGAATTGCCGTTGATTACACCCTGGTCATCAGTGTACCAAACATTGGCTTTACCCTCCTTGCTGTTTGCGCCGTCGAGGAGGAAGCGATAGCCACCCTCCCCATCAACTTCTACAGCTAAACCATCCCAGCTGGAGTTTTTGCTGTCGGTATAGGTTTTGCCTTTACTATTCTGGAGTTGCAACTTTTCTTGTGTGCCATTGTTGACGATCCAATAGCTGTCATTTAGTGCATCTTTGGCAAAGGCTGCTGTGCCATCGTCTTCAATGATCGTAATTTCAAGTTCGCCACCAATCTCACCATCGTCATTGAGGTCTACATTGAACTCTAATTCGATAGGTAATAGGTCGTTGCCAGATAACCAACCGGAATTGCCCTTGATTACACCCTGGTCATCAGTGTACCAAACATTGCCTTTACCCTCCTTTTTGTTTTCGCCGTCGAGGAGGAAGCGATAGCCACCCTCCCCATCAGCTTCTACAGCTACACCATCCCAGTTGGAGTTTGTGCCGTCGGTGTAGGCTTTGCCTTTACTATTCTGGAGTTGCAACTCTTCTTGTGTGCCATTGTTGACAATCCAATAGGTGTTATCTTCTGAATTTTTGGCAAAGGCTGCTGTGCCATCGTCTTCAATGATCTTTAGTCCAGGTTCGCCACCAATCTCGCCATCGTTATTGAGGTCTACATTGAACTCTAATTCTATAGGTAATATGTCGTTGCCAGATAACCAGCCGGACTTGCCGTTGATTACACCCTGGTCATTAGTGTACCAAACATTGCCTTTACCCTCCTTGCTGTTTGCGCCGTCGAGGAGGAAGCGATAGCCACCCTCTCCATCAGTTTCTACGGCTACACCATCCCAGCTAGAGTTTGTGCTGTCGGTGTAGGTTTTGCCTTTCTTATTTTGGAGTTGCAACTCTTCTTGTGTGTCATTGTTGACAATCCAATAGGTGTTATCTTCTGAATGTTTGCCAAAGGCTGCTGTGCCGTCGTCTTCAATGATCGTTAGAGGTAGTCCAGGTTCTGGAGAAAAGTTACCAAAGTCAATATCTTCTAAGTCTTCGCCCTGTTCTAACTCAACAGTGTGAGTACTAGGAGAACTAGGGTATGTTTGTTCCCATCCATCTTGAAGCTCTTGAGCTATAACGTAAGTTCCAGCATCAAGCTCATTGAATTCATAGTAACCTTCTGCATCAGTGACAGTAGAAATTTCTCCTTCATCAAGTTCC